>SLAU01000380.1 GCA_007126675.1 Balneolaceae bacterium | reverse complement strand
GGTACGGCAGACTGTGGAGTACGATCAGCAGCCTGTTCGGTAGTCTGACATGCAAATATCGATACGCTCATCATCACCAGAAATGAGAGCAAAAAAGAACGGTAGATCATTGTATTCATAAATTCGGTTTAGATTTTGGAAGTGAGTCAGGTAAATACCAAGTTCGATCCAGTTTAGCAATTTCGTTGCATTTTTTTACTAAATAGCAGTTTTAACTAACTACTTCGAGATAAGCAAAGAGGCTTTATTAGTCCCCCTTCGAAGGGAGTAAGACAGACTGAGTAAAACCGACGGCTGTCAGGGGGATGATCCTCTGAGCGTTGATTTGGCTCAAATATCGTTAATTGAGCTTAAAATCACTATGAAGAACACCCCCTTCCCACGCTAAAAACTCGCATGTTACTTAGGCTGTCCAAAAAGGTATTATTCATTGAATTTCGCTTAAATAATTTAGATTTATTCTTCTGACTCACCTTATCTCGTCTCACAAAAGATCTCCATGGGAAAATCAGGCCTAATAACATGTTTATGTGATTTCAAGACCGGAACATCATCGATACATTCATGTCAGAGTTTGTAACCATTAACAAAACCCCGGCACTATGAAAAAAGCGATCAAAATTTTACTGCTAATAGTAATGAGCAATCTTGTGTTAATATCATGCCGGGGACCCGAAGGCCCTGTTGGCCCGGAAGGCCCGCCGGGACCTGAAATACTGCCACTTTCATTTGAGTTTGAGATAAGCCTGCTTCAAAACAACAATTTCGAGGATTTTATAGAGATCCCTTCACAGATAGATGTGTTTCAATCTGATATGCTTCTGGTTTATGCGCTGGAAGATTTTATTGATCAGGAAAATCTTGATGTATGGAGACAGCTACCAATAACTGAATTCAATGAAGACGGTACACTGGTTTTTAATTATGATTTTACCCAGGTTGATATACGAATATTTCTGGAAGCAAATTACAATCTTGGTCCGGCCGATGAGTTTGATGATTTTCTGATGAGAGCTGTGCATATTCCGGCCGATTTTATGCAAAGCAGTAAAGCGAAGGGAATTGAGAATGCCGGTTCTTTGAAGGAGCTTGAAGAACTTCTTGGTATTGAAATCAAAACAATTAATTAACGAGAATATCGTGGTTGTGTTTGCCTGCCAAATCTTCAACTGAGCATACATTGCCAAGGATGCAGAATTAATAAGTTGCGATTCTACCCGGAGTATATTGGAGAAGTAAATCAAATCAATAAGCTTTGCAAGATTTAATGTTCATTTTGTCTTGTCCCAAGGACTCCTTTGGAGAAACAAAACGAACCAAAAATTCAAGCCTTCCTGCGCTAAAGCTTCGGAAGGCAGGGTTGTGAAAAAATTGACGGCGGTCACGGAGTATCTGCTACCTTTTATCAATGGTCCATCACTCTGTAAGCTAGTAAACTGATTCTTCACCGCTCATTTTTTGAACGCGTAGCGATATGATAAAAGGTCTCCGCAGATAAACCTGTTCCCTCAATCCGCCAATTTTTACAAGGCCAGAAGTTTCTTAATAGGTCTTCTCAGGCAGCCATCGGTTTTCTCTTTTTGTCATGTTCCTTTAAAGGCAGGATTAAATTTATTCCTGCCTTTACTTTAACTATCCAGCTTTTCTTCTATTTCATCATCCAGTAATACCGGGTTTTCAGTCTGTTCGTCTACCGGCTCTTTTACCATGAACCAGCAGATCGCAGAAAGTGCCACAGTGATGGAACAGATCACCAACAGTATCGTCTTGTTTGGAACATTCTCTACAATTTCACCGATGGCAAAACTTGAAACCAGCTGCGGCAGTACAACAGAGAGATTAAACAGTCCCATATAGAGCCCCATCTGGTTTTGGGCAACCTTTTGGCTCATAATGGCAAAGGGCAGGCTAATGATGGAGGCCCAGCCAATCCCGACAATCATCATAAGAACATAGATTACAGCAGGTGTATTGCCCATAAAAACGATGGAAGCATAACCGACTGCCATTATCACAAGTGCCCACGCATGGGTGCGAACACGCCCGAACCGGTTGGCAAGAGGTTCAAGAACCAAAACCGGTATGATTGCGGCAACTAAATTAAGAGAAAAGAAGCTCCAGTTTACAACCGTGCCGATTTCATCACTGGTTAATTCGGGAATCTGGAATTCCACGAATGCGAAAAAATAGATGAACATACTCTGAACCCCGATCCACGAGAAGGAATGGGCGGCAAGCACTTTTTGAAATCCGATTTTACCGGCTTCCTCTTTGGTCTTTCCATCCTCTTTTTGCAGTAATGCATGTGCTACAAAAAGTACCGTTACGATAAGTGCAAAGATTTCAAAATAATAGCCTGGAAACTCAAAACCGCTGAGCCGTTTGATGATGGCATAGATACCGTACATCAGAAAGCCCCAAAGAGGCCGAATGTTCATCATTATTTCTGAAAATGAAGCGTATTTATGCGGCAGCGGATCTACATCTGAATCGGCAATAGACTTTGTGATATCATCCTCATCTTCGCCGTACCGACCCAGGTATTTTGGCTCTCTGATAAAGAATGGAGGTAAAACAGAAAAGAGCAACACTATCACAGCCCCGCTGTAAATAAGAAAGATGTTGCCCATTGTAGCACCAATAAAGTAGGACAGTACCCCAAAGCTTCCGGAGATAGTCTGCATCCAGGTGTATCCTTTGGTACGTGCCCTGCCCTCCGGCGTCACATCGGCAATGATGGATCGTGTGGGATTAAACGAGACATTGATCGATAAATCGAGTACCATCGAAATTACAATTGCGATACCTAAAATGGCTTCAATACCAAGTGCTGCCTGTATGATGCCAATATTGGGAAGTGCCAGAAGCATCAGTGAAGCCAGCACACCGCCAACCAGGATAAACACCCTGCGGCGGCCGTTCATCACCCACACATTATCACTGATAATCCCGATAATTACCTGGCCCAGAATACCGGCAATAGGCCCGGTTGCCCACACCAGTCCGATATCACTTATGGATAGACCGTATTGAAACGTAAGCAGCCAGCTAAGTGCTGCAATTTGGATGGACAGCCCAAGCCCCATTGCGGTGGCCGGAAGTGCGAGAAGAGCATAAAATGTATTGGAAAGCCGTTTTTGAATATCAAGCATAAAAATCCGCCTCTGCATTTCTGAAATTATTCGGATTCCAACAATACTAAAAACGTTTTTAAAAAAACAGCTGGATAAGCGTTACCTTTCTCATTATTAACCTAATACCACTTGAAAATTGTAAAAAATGTATAAGCGGCTCCGGCTTTCCGGGATATTTTTTACTATTCATAGATATTCAATTCAACTAAAATATATGTTATGAAACGTCTGCCACTACTTTTTTTCCTCTCTTTATTTATCACAACTTTTGCAATCGCTCAGGATAATGCTAATGATGAATGGGATGTAACCACTCATATGGCTGATTATGATGAGCTATCGTTCACTACCGACGAAGGAACCTGGATGAACTTGGATGTGAGCCCCGACGGATCGGAAATCGTATTTGATCTGCTGGGCAACATCTACATCATGCCGATTGAAGGCGGTGAGGCCACCGTACTTCGTGAAAGCCTGGCTTATGAGATACAACCCCGGTTCAGCCCCGATGGCAATTACATCTCCTTTACAAGTGATGCCGGTGGCGGGGATAATATCTGGATTATGAAACGAGATGGCAGCGATGCCAAACAGGTGACCGGTGAAGATTTCCGTCTGCTGAATAACGCTTTCTGGACTCCGGATGGAAATTATATCATTGCACGAAAGCATTTTACATCTACCCGGTCACTGGGTGCCGGTGAACTCTGGATGTACCATAAAACCGGGGGCACTGGAGTTCAGCTGGTGGAGAAGCCCAACGAGCAGCAGGATCTCGGTCAGCCTTTTATCACCCCTGATGGCAAATATGTGTACTACAGCCAGGATGTGTATCCCGGCGGATTTTTCCAGTACAATAAAGATCCCAACAGCCAGATCTACGCAATTAATAAGTACAATCTTGAAACCGGTGAAATCAGCCGTGTAACCGGCGGACCCGGCGGCGCCATCAGCCCAACTATTTCGCCCGACGGAACAAAGATGGCGTTTATCAAACGCGTACGTACTAAATCAGTACTCTATATCCGCGATATGGAATCAGGGATTGAGCGGCCGGTTTATGATAATCTGAGCAAGGATCAGCAGGAAGCGTGGGCGATTTTCGGCCCCTACACCAATTTTAACTGGACACCCGACAGCGAAAACCTGGTTTTCTGGGCCAACGGTAAAATCAACAAACTGAATGTGGAATCACTCGATGTTTCGGAAGTTCCTTTCTCAGCTGAAGTGAACCTCCAGCTTGCCGAAACTGTCCATTTTGAGTTTGATCCTGCTCCTGATACCTTCACAGCCAAAGCGGTTCGCCATGCCGTTACCTCGCCCGATGGCAGCACTCTGATCTTTAACGCAGCCGGTTATCTTTGGAAAAAAGATCTGCCAAACGGAACGCCAACACGCCTTACCGACGGCACCGATCTTGAATTTGAACCATCATTTTCACGCGACGGCAGTAAACTGGTATATGTGACCTGGAATGATGAAAACCTAGGCAAAATTATGACAGTGGATCTGGACAGTCGCCGTGTACGGCCTCAGGCTGTTACCACAGAAAAGGGAATCTATCGCCAGCCCTCATTTTCGCCGGATGGTGAAACAATCCTGTTTCGCCGCGAATCGGGTAATAATCATCAGGGACATGCATATACTCTGAATCCCGGAATTTATACAATGCCAGCCGGCGGCGGTGAAAAAACAAAAGTGCACGAGAGTGGCACCGATCCGCTTTTTAATGCCGATGGCACCCGTATTTTTTATATGGGCGGCCCCTACCTCGGGCGGCAGTACCGGTCGATGGATCTGAACGGACATGATCACCGCACACATTTCTCAACCACCTATGCCAACAATTTTGTACCCAGCCCGGATAACAAGTGGATTGCATTTAATGAGCTGTTCAGGGTGTATATAGCACCGATGCCGCAGGCCGGTACCGACATTACCCTTAGCGCCAATATGCGCTCATTCCCGGTTACGCATGTAGCCAAGGATGCTGGCGTAAGCTTGCACTGGTCGGGCGATAGCAATCGCCTTCACTGGACTCTTGGCGATGAATACTTCTCGATTGGCCTGGATGAAGCGTTTGATTTTCTGAATGGCGGCGAAGAGGTGGAACTGCCACTGGGCGACAGCCAGGGTACAAAGATCGGGCTGGAGCTGCATACCGACAAGCCGTCGGGCACCGTAGCGTTTACCAATGCGCGAATCATTACCATGAATGGTGATGAGGTGATTGAAGGCGGAACGGTTGTTGTGGAAGAAAACCGGATCGTAGCTGTAGGGCCCACCGCTGAGGTAACCATACCCCGTGGCGCCTATATCAAAAATCTTGAAGGAAAAACTCTGATGCCCGGTTTTGTGGATGCACATGCGCATATCGGTAATTTCCGGTATGGGCTCAGTCCAAATCAGCAGTGGGAATATTTTGCAAATCTGGCTTACGGAGTAACTACTGTTCACGATCCATCATCTAATACTGAAATGATCTTCTCGCAGGCTGAGATGGTGAATGCAGGCAATATGACTGGCCCGCGGATCTTCTCAACCGGACGAATTCTTTATGGTGCCGAAGGCGACTTTAAAGCGGTAATCAACAGCCTGGATGATGCCAAGTCGGCCATTCGCCGTACACAGGCTTTTGGAGCTACCTCGGTGAAGAGTTATAACCAGCCGCGCCGCGATCAGCGCCAGCAGGTGCTTGAAGCGGCACGCCAGCTTGGAGTGAATGTTGTTCCCGAGGGCGGTTCAACCTTCACCCACAACATGACAATGATCATGGACGGACACACAGGAATTGAGCACAACGTGCCGATTTATCCGCTCTACAATGATGTGCTGACGATGTGGGGCGCAACCAATGTGGGCTACACTCCCACCCTGGTGGTGAACTATGGAAGCATCAGCGGTGAATATTACTGGTACCAGCATACCAACGTCTGGGAGAAAGAACATCTGCTTACTTTCACACCACGCTCCATTGTGGATTCTAGGTCACGCCATCGCACCATGATTCCCGAAGAGGAGTATGAAATAGGCCATATTGCCAGTGCTGCAGCAGCTAAAGAGCTGCACGATCGCGGCATACTGGTTAATATCGGGGCGCACGGACAGCTTCAGGGGCTTGCCGCTCACTGGGAAACCTGGATGTTTTACCAGGGCGGAATGAGTAACCACGATGCGCTGCGAACGGCTACCATCAACAGTGCCCGATATATTGGGATGGGCGATCATATCGGCTCTATCGAGG
>SLAU01000032.1 GCA_007126675.1 Balneolaceae bacterium | reverse complement strand
GAACTGGCACCGTAATTACTGAACTCATCCATCAGGTCCACATTCACCTTGCTGAAACGATACCGGATATCGTAATGGCTGAGGCGAAGCGGCATTTGCATTTTGTGATGCATAGCTCGGTAGGTGATGAGGGGTAAATCGAAACCGCGGCCGTTGTGATGGATCAAACCAAAATCTTTATAGGTAAGCAGAGATTTAAACAGTTTTGCAAGACCTTCTTTTTCATCCGTTCCGTGCCAGCCATTTTTTTGTACCGGTTTCCCTGAGTTCTCTACCCAAAGCCCAACCCAGGATACCATTCTGTGATACATTGGAGGAAGAAAGCCGCTTTGATTTCTGGTCAGCTCTTCGGATGCAATTTCAAGCAGTTCATCATCTGAGCTTTCGCTGTTATTTAAGACTGCCCGTAAAAAATCGAAGTCAGGTATGGTTTCTACATCAAATACAAAAAACATGGCAGTTGGATTTTAGAGATTAAGAAAATTTGGTTAGCGGCTGCGTTCGCCGGAAATGGATGTAATAAATTGCGATTTGAAGGCTTCATCTTCAAGCTTGTTTCCAAGAAGAAACATCGTTTTGGTAACGGTTGCTTCCGTGGTCATATCACCGGCACTGAGCGCTCCTAATTTTTTGGCATCACGGCCGCTTGCATATAAATTCAGGTTCACAGCGTCATAAGCAGCTTGTGATGTGATGATAACATGGCATCCGTTATCCCGGCACTCTTTCATGAAAGGCAGTAAACTATTTTCGCCCTTCACGGGAAAATTTCCACTGCCGAATGATTCGAAAATGATAGCCTTGGTAATTTCAGGGTCGGGCTTTTGCAATCTTGCCGGATTAAGACCGGGAAATAATTTCACTACACGTATACTGTCAGAGAATACAGGGTTGCACAGCAGATCGTGAACAGGTTTTTTTTGAACTTCATGAAGTTCAATATCAATACCAATTTCTGCAATGGGCGGGAAGTTTGGGGAAGAAAATGCATCAAAATCACCAATATTCATCTTAGAAGTTCTGTTTCCCCTATACAACCGGTCATTAAAGCAGATAGCAACTTCATATATTGGATGGGTTGCAAGCTCAACTGCATTTACAACATTGCGGCGGGCATCACTCCGGATATTACTCATCGGCACCTGGCTGCCGGTAAAGATTATTGGTTTCCCAAGATTGATCATCGCAAATGACAGAGCCGAAGCAGAGTAAGCCATCGTATCTGTTCCGTGTAGTACTACAAAACCATCAAACATGTCATATTTACTTTCGATAAAACGGCTCAGTTCAATCCAGTGCTTAGGAGTAATTTCTGAGCTGTCTTCCGAAAACAGCCGTTCAATACTCAGATTTGCTATTTTTGAAAGTTCAGGCATCTCTTTATTCAACAAATCATGGAATTTATCCTGATCCAGCTCAGCCCGTCCTTCATCAAGATGCATGGCAATAGTGCCGCCTGTTTGAATAATGAGTATGTGTTTCATTTAATAAACTCTAAATTTTTGTGGTTTTTATCTTTCCGGAAACGAATCGGATTATAAAGAACTCTTCATTAGGAAACTAAATCTACAAAAAAAGGGTGTTGTATAAGAAAACAACAGTGAACCCGTTCGTTTGGTTGATATTCATTGTTTTCTGTTGTTTGTTACAAAATTGTAAGAAATTGAAAAGCGCACTTATTTCTTTTACCAATAAAAGAACTTTCAGCATATATTTATTTATGAGTTAACCGCTACATCTTATCTATGCCAACAATTAGAATTTTGCCCCTGTTAATTACTGTTGTTCTTCTCTCGGGTATAACTACTTCGCTTAAGGGTCAGTCATCAATGCAGGGAGTTATCACAGATTTGACTACCGGTCAGCCTCTCGAGGGTGTCAATATTTTGTTAGAAAGCCTGGATGTTGAAGATCTGACACGAGGCGCTGCGAGTGACCGCAATGGCTATTACAGAATCACGAACATACAAACCGGTGAGTATCGGCTGACCATGAGTTATGTAGGCTATACTACAATTGTTGATACGTTGGAATTTTCCGAAGGGCGCCAGTTCAACATCAATAAATCAATGGAACCGGATGATGCACAACTTGATGAACTTATCATTGCTCTTGAAGGTGGTGTAACGCGGCGAGAGGTAGGCCATCAGCGGCTAACTGCTTCTGATTTAAGAAGAGTTCCAACTCCTGCAGGAAGCGGAGACCTGGCAAGTTACCTGCAGGCTCTTCCAGGCGTGGTTTCGGTGGGCGACAGGGGAGGGCAGCTGTTTATACGCGGAGGTACTCCATCTGAAAATATGGTGTTAATCGATGGCGCACTGATCTACCAGCCTTTTCATATTGTTGGTTTTTTCTCTCCCTTTCCGGAAGATCTTGTTTCTGATGTTGACTTTTATGCCGGAGGCTTTGGCCCAAAATATAACGACCGGATTTCATCGGTGATGGATGTAAGAATGAGAAGCGGTAACAGATTTGAATACGGCGGTTCAGCTTCTATTAGTCCTTTTTTGGCAGAAGTAATGGTTGAAGGACCGGTAATTGAAGGTACATCATCAATCATCACAGCTGTGCGAAGTTCAATGATTGAAAGCACCAGCGAAACATTTATTGGTGAAAGGCAGCCTTTACGGTTCGAAAGCCAATATCTTAAATACAATCATGTAGATGATAATGTACGTTGTTCTGCATTTGGCCTGCATACTTACGACCGTGGCAGTATCGATTTTGAAAGTGATGAACGTTTAGAGTGGAGAAATCTTATTGTTGCAGGCAATTGTACAGTATTGCCAAGCGAATCACGAACGCTCATCGATTTTGGAATGGGTGTTTCAAATCTGTCAAATCTTAACAGAGGTACTCAGTTTTCCGAATTTAATTCAAGAGTGACACGATTTTTTATTGATCTTGACCTGACAAATTATATCAGAAGTACACGTGTCGAATATGGTTTTTATACGGTTAGTAAATGGCTGAACTTTGACATGAGTGAGCTTTTCCAGGTAGATCAAAGTGATGACTATACAATGTTTTCACTGGGCGCTTATTTACAAACTTCAATCCCTGTAGGAAACAGAATTACATTTCAACCGGGTGTTGCAGTTACAACCGTAACTCAATACGATTTGAGCATAGAACCCCGGATACAGGCAGCATGGAAACCTTTTGGCCGCGATACGGAAGAATTCAGTGCTGTTTGGGGTATTTACAGACAGTCGTTAATTGGTGTAAGTGATATTCGTGATGCAAACTCAGTATTTACTGCATGGATGCGTGCTCCTATCGGCGGTGTACAGCTCGAGGCAACTCACGTACTTGCAGGATGGCATCAGCAAATATTTCCGGGAGTAGATATCTCAATTGAAGGGTTCTATAAAGATTTGAAAAATATGCCGGTGACCTTATGGAGCCCAATTGCACGATTCAATACTGAACTTGCACTTGCTGACGGTGAAGTTTACGGATGGGATGTTCATTTTGAACTAAACAGAGGCCGCTATTATGGCTTTTTAGGTTACGGGTACAGTTGGACGATTTATGAAACTGCACAGGATCATTTTGGTATTTGGTTTGGAGAGCCTTTGCAAAGGTATCATCCGCCACACGACAGGCGTCACCAGGGAAACGTGATGGGCAGCATTGACCTTGGAAGTTATACATTTGGCGCCCGGTGGCAGATAGGAAGCGGTTTACCTTACACACAGCCAATCGGGTTTGATGAAATACACTTCTTTGACCAGCAAATGCCAAATGTACGCAGAAACTATGGAACTCCGCGTGTGATACTCGACCGGCCGTATGAGGGCAGAATGCCTGTTTATCACAGGCTGGATCTGTCAGCTGAAAGAACATTTGATCTCGGTAATGCTGAACTGATACTGCAGGCAGGTGCTATAAATCTGTACAGCCGAACCAATCTTTTTTACTACGATGTTTTTACACAACGCAGAGTAGATCAGCTGCCATTTTCACCGTTCATGTCACTTAAAATGAGGATCTGATTATGTTGTTTAAAAGTGTACAAACAGATTTTCTTGTAAAGTATCTGATCCTCGTGATTTGCTCACTGTTTGTGATTACATCGTGTGATGAATCATTTGAACCGTTAAAAGAAAACGACCGCTATTTCTTTTCCATTTACGGCTATCTTGATGCTTCAGCAGATACAAACTGGCTCAGAGTTATTCCATTAAGAGATAATATTGAAAAGCTGCCTGATGTTAATTTCACGGTGACACTCGAACATCTGGAGTCAGGAGATATATCATTTATGACTGACTCCTTGTTTACCTATGCGGGCGGCAGAACAGCTACTAATTTCTGGACAACAATGGAGCTTTTTCCTAATCACTCGTATCGCATTGTTGCTGAAAGAGAAGATGGAATACAATCCAGTGTTGTTATTGAAATGCCTGACGATTTTCCCACTCCCATTGTACTCGAAGATTTTGATACGGAATTTGGGCTTGATTCCGTACTCATTGATGGAGTTGAGAATCTGGCGGATGTGCGAACAATCTGGAAAATTGATGAGCTATTTTCTCAACGGACACCGGTTTTTGATTTCCCTCACTTACAGGATACAACCGGATTTTTTATGGGCAAACGTTTGGTGGAAATGGAAACTATCGATGATATTGAGTCCATTTCGAGGTTTTATTCATCAGATATTGGTGAAGCACTTGAACTGATAAACATTATTCATAAGCAGGTATGGGTTGCATCTGCAGGGCCGGGCTGGCTTTTCTTTCCTGATATTGACGAGAATGTAGTTGCACTGCCAGACGGCATTTCAAACGTAGAAAACGGTACTGGTTATGTAATCGGTATTATTAGTAAAACAGTACCGCTTCAGAGCTGTTTCGAAGAAAACGGGGATCCGGATGAGGACCCAGATATAGTGGCATGCCCCGAGGAAGATCCATTGTGGTAACTTTTCAATTATTCAATTTATATCTTGATTTGCATTGGAATATTATCTAGAATTGATCTAAATAAAATCATCAATTCAGATATCGTATGAACTTTAAGCTGTTTCTTTTCCCAATTTTGGTAATCTTTCTTTTCTCGTGTACATCAGGTGAGGAAGTAAATGTATATTCATCCAGGCATTACGACACAGATCTTCAGCTATATCAGCAATTTACTGAGGAAACCGGAATTCGCGTTAACCTGATTGAAGGTGCCAGTGATGAGTTAATCGAACGCATCAAAAATGAAGGAGTTAACAGTCCGGCTGATGTAATCATTACAGTTGATGCAGGTCGGCTATGGAGAGCTAAAGAGGCAGATGTTATGCAGCCTCACAACTCGGAACATCTAAGAGAAAGAATTCCGGCTGAACTTCAGGATGAGGAAGGTTATTGGGTTGGTTTATCACAGCGTGTTCGCGGAATTGTTTACAGGAAAGACCGGGTTTCATTAAATGACCTGCAAGGTTATTGGGAACTCGCCGATGAAAAGTGGGAGGGAAGGCTTTGTATCCGCTCATCAAACAATATTTATAACCAATCACTTGTAGCTTCTCTCATAGAAACTCATGGAGAGCAAGAAACTGAACAATGGGCACGCTCTTTGGTAAACAATTTTGCCAGGTCTCCTCAGGGTGGAGATACCGATCAAATTAAAGCTGTAGCTGCAGGGGTTTGTGATGTTGCGCTTGTAAATCATTACTATCTTGCACGCTTAATCAATTCATCAAACCGCGAAGATAATGCAGTTGCTGATGAAGTGGATATCTATTTTCCCGGACCTGAATATGGAGGAGCACACGTGAACATCAGCGGAGCAGGCGTTGCAAAGTACTCTCCAAACCGGGACTATGCGGTAAAGTTTATTGAATATCTTGCAACCGATGATGCCCAGGATCTATTTGCAGTCCGCAATAATGAATTTACAATCTCGCCTGATCTTGAATTATCACCGGTACTGGCAGGTTTTGGTGCCTTCGAGAGTGATGCGGTGAATGTAAGCAGTTATGGAGAAAACAATCCTGCTGCAATCCGCCTGATGGACAGAGCAGGCTGGAGATGATCAATGACATTGACGTAAATTATTAGTACAAGTCGAGGCTGTCGAAAAAAGGCGTAATCCCGCACCTGCCTTCCGAATTCGTCAGCTGACGAAGCAGGCAGGTTTGATGCGGGATCTCCAAGCTATAATAAAATTAGGAGATGCCTGATTAGGGTCCGGCATGACTGAAATAGCGTTTAATAATCTTTTATTTGCTCATTTTGATAGTCTCGCAAGGCAGCAGGAGTAAAATCGACGGGCACTGTCCAAAAAAGTGTGTCTGGTCTTTGGTCTCCTTATGGATCTATTGGATTGCATTTGGAAATAAAGTTTGATCAAATTTAAAATTATAAATTGGATATTGGTAGGTCGATTCT
>SLAU01000247.1 GCA_007126675.1 Balneolaceae bacterium | reverse complement strand
TCATTGATCACTTTAAAATTCGACTTATCCCTCGGACGCCAAAAATTAACCTCCTCCGGCCGGTGATGAGCCAGGAAGTGAAACCAATCATCATCTGTGACGCCGATGTAGAATTTCATTGTTCAAAATTTTCTCGTAGTACTAAAACATCAATAAACCACCTCATTCAGCTCCTCCTTCACATTTCGCCAGCCGGGCATGTGTTGGTCCAGCAGTGCTTTAAAACGCTCGTTGTGATGGCGCTCTTTCAGGTGAATCATCTCATGAAGCACCACATAGTCGAGGCAGTGTTTCGGTTTTTTGGCAAGTTCCAGGTTCAGCCAAATGCGTTTTTCGTCCACATTACAGGAACCCCATTTAGTTTTCATCAGTTTTACTCCCCAATCATCGATCTGAACATCCAGCTTTTTCTCCCATTTTGGTATGAGTTCAGGGATCTGCTTTTTTAACCGATCACGGTACCACTCGCGCATCACTTCTTCTCTCCTGGCTTTGTCACTTCCGGGTCGCACATAAAGATCAATGTATTTTTTATTCCGTATTTCAACCTGTGGTGCTGAATCTCTTTCAATAATATTCAGCAGGTATCGCTGACCTTCAACCCAGTGACTTTCGCCCTGGATATACTCCCGTTCCGGCTCACGAATCTGCGAGTTCATGTTGCGGATATGTTTCTTGATCCAGCCCAATTTGTCAATGATAAACAACCGCAACGATTCACGTTTCATTGAAAGCGGGGACGACAAACGCACTCTGCCGGTGGGCGGATAAACGGCAAGGTGGATATTCTTTATATCCTTCTTAATCACATTCACCTGAATGCCCGAAACTTCGATATGAAAATTCTTAGTACTCATTGTTGTTTTTAATCACATCCATGATCTCTTCAATATCCGCATCCTTTGGCAATATCTTTTTTACTGCTTGTTTCACCTGGCGCTCTTTAATAGGATTTCCACGCCAGTCGTCCTTTGCCGTGTACTTCACCGTTTCATCCATCACTTTGGCAAGCTCTTCATTTTTGTCAACCGTGTCATAAAGTGCCCGCTGGCCTTCTGTTGTCAGCGTTTCAGGATATTTCTCCATTCCCTCCGTTCGCTTCACTTTCTTTGCAAGCTCAGCAAGCTTTTCAAGGTATTTTGCATATTCAGAAGCTTTCTTTTTACGCTGGCGAATCAGTTCCTCCAGAAGTTCCGACATCTTATCGTAATACTTTGGATTTCCCGGCCTCTCTTCGATGATCACTTTCCGGATGTTATTTTCAATGGTTTCGGCCATTGCTTCCTTGTCGGCTTTAATTTTATCTGAGAGCACATCATCCAGTGCCGAAATCCCTTTATGTACAATCAGGTCAACAAGGGTGAAATCATCCAGTGTTGAGACCTTTTTGCTGTGTGATGCATTGATGTAGCGATCGATCAGGTTCCGCATGCCCGGTTCATACATCTTCAGATCGATATAATCACCGCTGGCCTGTTTGATATCCTCTTTTAGATCGGTATAAAAAGTTACCTGCTGTTTAATTGTTTCGGCTTCATCATCGCTGTAACCCAGTTTGTCCATTTCGTTGGCAATGTCGCCATAAGCCCGGACGAGTGACGAAACCATTTTGTAGAAACTGACCCGTTTCTCCTCATCCTCTTTAATCTGCTCATCGCTTTTACCGGCGGGATCAGTTCCGAAAAATTTAAAAAACTCTTTTTGTGTTCGCGGGTGCACCGGCTCACAAAGCGCAACTACTTTATCAAGATTGTCCTCAAGGCGTTCACGTGCTTGTTCAAAACGGTCTTTAAGCAGTCCTTCCACATCTTCCCTGTCGTAACCCTCAAATGCCCCGCTGGTGTAGGTGTGAATCGATTCCTCGAGGCTCATGAACAGGTCTTTGTAGTCCACAATGTAACCATACTCCTTACTGGGATCATGCAGGCGATTAACCCGACAGATCGCCTGGAACAGCCCGTGATCCTGCATCGATTTGTCGATATAGAGATAGGTTGCCGGTGGAGCATCAAAACCGGTGAGCAGCTTGTCCACCACTATCAGCAATTTCATCCGGGCGGGTTCATTCACAAACATCTTTTTGGCTTCCTCCTCGAATTGCTCCGTGGTTTTGCCATTCAGCATGTCGGTATAGATGCGGTACTTAAGCTGTTCCTCTGTCTCACCGGCACCGGTTTCTTCGCCTTTGATGTCGTTGATATTGGGCTGAAAGGAAGTTACGACCGCACAGTGATCCTTCAGGATATCGATCTGCTGAAAAATGTCGTAGTATTTGCACGCTTCCAAAACGGATGATGCAACGAGCATGGCGTTCCCGGTTCCCTCCATCAGCCGGTCTTTCGTTTGAAAGTCCTTGAAGATATCAGTTGCAATCTTTTCCAGCCGGTCGCGTGAGCTGAGCACCTGTTTCATTGTACCCCATCGCTTTTTCAGCTCAATTTTGGCCAGGTCGTTCAAGCCGCGTGTGTTTGCTTCAAACCATTCGTCAATGCTTTCTTGGTCGGTGATCTGCTGGTCCACGTCGCGCGCCTCATAGCGGAGATCGAGCACCACGTTGTCGGCCACCGCCTCGTCAAATTTGTAGGTGTGGATGAACGGACCAAATGTTTCAAGGCTGGTGGCTTTATCTTTTTTGAGCAGTGGCGTACCCGTAAAACCGATAAAGGTGGCATCGGGCAGAATCGTCTTCATCGCCTTGTGGAGCTTGCCTGATTGTGTACGATGGCACTCATCCACAAACACACAGATATTTCCTTTGGCTTTGAATCCTTTGGGCAGGTGTTTTTTGATCTCTTCGGCAAATTCCTCGTAATCGCCTTCTTCCCTGGTGCCGAACTTGTGCACCAGTGAGGATATCAACGGAATTTCATGGCGGTTCAGCTTATCTATCAGGTCAGCGCCGGAAGTTGCCCGCTCCATCGGTTCTTCGGCGTCATTGAATACGCGGGTAATCTGCCTGTCCAGCTCGGTGCGGTCGGTGATCACCACCACACGCGAGTCGTTGATATTCTCACGGATCCACTGCGCCAGCCAAACCATCGTCAGGCTTTTACCGCTCCCCTGCGTATGCCAGATAATTCCGTCTTCACGATTTCGGATATTCGACCGGGCAGCTTTTACTCCAAAGAATTGATGCGGCCGGCATACAATCTTATTCCCGCCATCAAACAGGATAAAGTCGTGCATCAGATTCATCAGACGCCCCTTTTCACACATCTGTACAATGTGTTTATCGAGTAGGTAATCAAACTCATCTTCAGACGGCTCCTTCCACTCCTGGTAGTATTTAGCCGGTGTGTCAATGGTACCGTACCGCAGGCCGGAGCTGTCATTTCCCGCCATCACAAGCTGCATGGTGTTGAAGAACGGCTTGATGAAATCGTCCCGCTGGTTATCGAGATTTTGATAGATCCCTTTCTCAACAGATACTTTGGATCGCTTCAGCTCTATCACCCCAACAGCGATCCCGTTGACGTAGAGCACCACATCCGGCCGTTTGTTGTGAACGCCTTTTACGGTCACCTCCTCGGCAATGGCAAAGTGGTTATCGGCAGGGTTCTTCCAGTCGATAAAGTGAACTGTTTCGCTGTTCTCCCCGGCAGCCGGGCGAACGCTCACCCCGTAGCGAAGCAGGTTGTAAACGGCCTTGTTGCTGTCATAGAGATCCTCCGTCTGTACTGCCGCAGCCCGTTTCATTTCATGAATGGCCTTTTCGATGATGGCAGGCTTATATCCCTGCTTTTCAAGAAACGGACGCAGCCACGCTTCCTCCACATTGGAATTTCCCTCCCGGTCCTGCCAGTCGCCCAGGTAGTCGTAGCCGAGCCTCTCGGTAAATAGTTTTACCACACGGTTTTGCGTGTTGCGTTCGATTTGGCCGATGTCGGTCATGTTCTAAACAGATTTAGGTAATCTTCAAATATGTAAAGCCGGTTTCTTTCTGCCCCGGTTACCTCACGTAAAACTCCGTTTTCTTCAAGGGAATTTATGATTTTATAAGCTGTTGGCATAGATACACCTGCCACCTCACTTGCGCGTTCAGCAGAAATGAGGGGCCTTTTGTACAGATGATTGATTACTTTTTGAGCATTCACCGACCTGGTACCCATGGCCTGCAGCACATCATCCATCTCTTTCTGGAGTTTCAAAATACTATCGAAAGTTTGAATACTACTTTTCGCGGTTTCTATCACTCCTTTCAGGAAAAACTGTATCCAGCCGGAAAGATCATCCTTTAACCTTACCCTCATCAGGTAATCAAAATAATCCGTTCTGTTCTTCTCAAAAAAGTCGGAGAGGTACAATATAGGTTGTTTCAATATGCCGCAACTTACAAGAAACAATGTAATCATCAGCCGGCCAACCCTGCCATTTCCATCCAGAAAAGGGTGAATCGTTTCGAACTGATAGTGCATAATGGCAATTTTTATCAGATCGGGCAGGTGCAGATCTTCATCGTGCATAAAATTCTCCAGGTCTCCCATCAGTTCCGGGATGTTTTCATGAATGGGAGGCACAAATACGGCTTCGGAAATGCTGGCACCGCCAATCCAGTTCTGACTTTTGCGAAACTCGCCGGGCTGTTTTGTTTCCCCACGTACTCCCTGCATCAATACACTGTGGGAGTTTCGGATCAGCCTTGATGAGAATGGCAGTTCCTCCAATTCCTGGATGGCACTGCTCATTGCTGCGATGTAGTTCTGCACTTCTTCCCAATCATCACGCTTTTCCGCCGGCAAGTTCTCCTTATCCATCAGTACCTCTTCTATACGCGTTTGGGTACCTTCGATCCTGGAGCTTTGTGTAGCCTCCTTTGTTACGTGCATGCTGATAAACAAGTCGATATTGGGTATATATTCAGAATACATATCCAGACGGCCAAGCTGACGATCTGCTTTACTTAAAAGTTCAATAATCTTCAGATCATCGAGCTGCCATTCTCTGTGCAAAAGTGTGGGCTCAAAACTCTCATAGTGCCCCCGGTTGATATATTTTCCGGCTTTAAAGTTTTTCATATAAATTTAAATAGCACATTCCTTATTTAAGAAATACTGGAAAAACTTAAATAAGAAACTTTGCTATTTAAGGCAAGCGCTATTTTCTTAAATAAGAGGCTCTTTATGTAAAGGAAACAGAGATACTTTAAACAGTCTGTGTTCGGGAACCTATTACTTCCCATAACAACCAGCGGATGTTAACAATAGGAGAGTAATTTGATAACATACATGTCATTCTGTTTTTACAATCTCACCTAATCTTTCCCGAACAGCTAATATATCCCGGGTTTTATTACGGATCAGCCTCTTGCTGCTTGTGTGTTCAAAATCGTAATAGTGAAAATCAATTACCCTGATCCCGTGTTCAGGCAACACTTTTCTTCGGCGCCGGTCGTACCGTTTGCGCTGCTCACCGCGATGAACGCCGCTAACGGTTAGTTTTCCGGGTTTATCAAAATGGTCGACGCCCTCCGTGTGCTGGCGTTCATTGTATTCAATAACCAGGTTCAATTCCGGGTAATAAATATCACAGGGAAGTCTTGTGCGTGATTTGCCGTCACTGTGGAGATCTCCACGCAGGAAGTCGAAACGGTGCTGGCGTGATCCTTTCATGCCAAGCACCTCATCACACAGGTCGAGGATATAATCTTCATCACTTTTTTTGCTTTCGCCGGATTTGTGCTTTTTCTCGGTAACTGAAGACTTTTTTTGAGATTCTGACAATTCCTGCTCCAGCTTTGCCCTGTCAGCGGTTTTTCGGATAAAATACCAGTTCGTATTTTTGTTCTTTCTGATAGGCAGAACATGTGGGATCCTGTTTAACTCACCGCTTTTATCCAGTTCTCTCAAATCTTTACGGATGGGCAAACCTTTTCTGTGGTATTTGGTATATATGCCGGCCTTTACAAATTCAGGCATTAAATCTTTTGCCGGAATGATGTCCAGCTTTGGGTTTTTATTAAAAAAATCTTCTACGGTGTTTCTGATTTTTACAATTCGATCTTTCATAATCAAATGAACTTGTAATCCTGAATTAAATTTATTCCTACTATTCCATTTACCTGGTCGTTTCACTTATTTTGCTAAGGGTTGAACCCTTTCAGGGTTCATAAATTTATTTCTTCATCCTATCCATGGGTTTGCACCCATGGCTATTGACGTTGAACCCCGATCGGGGTTCTGAATAAATCGTATCCGTTTTGCCACATTACCAACTCCAAGGGGTTGAATATAAATAATCCCGTACAGAGTACAGAGTTTGGGATATGAAAGGTAACCGGTATCGAGCCAACCCCGAATGGGGTTGAATGTAAATAACCCCGTGCGAAGCTCGGGGTATGAATGGCGGCAGCCACAAAACAACCCCAGAGGGGTTGAACCCTTTCAGGGTTCTGAATTACGTCGCGCCTTTTTGGTTC
>SLAU01000188.1 GCA_007126675.1 Balneolaceae bacterium | reverse complement strand
TGGTAATAAGGTTCTGCAGTCGTTTCAGTGTTGAGAGAATCCACCTCCGGATGATACTCCACAATCTGGGCAAGCAGATGAAATGGAATTGTAAAAAGGAAAAGAATCAGGGTTATTTGCTGCAAAGCTATTTCCTCCGTTATTGTTTTACTCAATGATTATGATGCATGTATAACAATTCACAAAAAACAGACTTTCAATAATCTGTCTATTGAGTAAACCCGCCTTTCTACATCTCTTCAATGAACCGGTTTCATAGCGGATGTTGCTTTGTAGCAGCTCAATGTACGGTTCAATTTCTTTAAACAGAGTAATGTTTCAGGCTGTAAAAATCCAACCCGTTTACCCCCCCCATTATATTTACAATGTTTTACAATTCTGTCCCGCGCCTTATCAGTCTGCAGTTGGCAGTGGACAAGTACTGCCAACTGCAAACTGCCTACTGAACTCACTTTACCAGTATCATCCGCCTTTTTTTACACCCTGCGCCCACCGCGCCTGCACTCCGAAGTGCTCTTTTGCACGTAGTTGTGCCAACGCAGTTACAACGAAAGCCAGGGGAATTTTCTGAAATCCGGTTTTCTTTTTTCGAGGAAAGCATTGCGGCCTTCTTCCGCTTCTTCGGTCATGTAGGCCAGGCGGGTGGCTTCGCCCGAGAATACCTGCTGCCCCACCATGCCATCATCAATCAAATTAAAGGCGAATTTGATCATGCGGATCGCCGTCGGGCTTTTGCCCAGGATCTCCTGCGCCCATTCGTACGCGGTATCTTCAAGTTCTTTATGCGGAACCACGGCGTTTACCATCCCCATTTCGTACGCTTCCTGTGCGGAATAATCCCTGCCCAGGAAAAAGATTTCGCGCGCCCGTTTTTGCCCCACCTGCCGCGCCAGCAGGGCAGACCCGAACCCGCCGTCAAAACTGGCTACATCGGCATCGGTTTGCTTAAAAATGGCATGCTCTTTACTGGCAAGGGTCATATCACACACCACATGCAGGCTGTGTCCGCCGCCCACGGCCCAGCCGGGCACCACGCAGATCACCACTTTGCTCATAAAGCGGATCAGCCGCTGGATATCCAGCACGTTCAGGCGCTGCACGCCGTCATCACCCTCGTAGCCTTTGGCACCGCGCACTTTCTGGTCGCCGCCCGAGCAGAACGCCCAGCCGCCATCTTTGGGCGAGGGGCCTTCGCCCGACAGTAAAATCACCCCGATGGAAGTATCTTCCCGCGC
The DNA here is from genome assembly GCA_007126675.1 of Balneolaceae bacterium. Classification (GTDB taxonomy): domain Bacteria; phylum Bacteroidota; class Rhodothermia; order Balneolales; family Balneolaceae; genus SLAU01. Next base: position 5,191 of record SLAU01000188.1, on the reverse strand, counting down.
ATCGATCAGCGCTTCCTCCAGTTCAAACAGGGTTTTCGGTCGGAATGCGTTGCGCACTTCCGGCCGGTTAAAGGCGATACGCGCCACGCCGTTACTTTTTTTGTAGGTGATGTCGGTATACTCTTTTACGGTTTTCCAGTCAGCCATAATCTTCTGAAATAAATTGATTTATAATTTTTATGAATTCACCGGGATTATCGGAATGAACCCGGTGCCCTGCCGGTTGAACAATTTCAAATTTTGCCTGATCGATAAGGTGAGCCATTTCGCTCATCTTTTCAACATATTTTTGATCCTTACTTCCCGCAATCAAAAGGGTGCTTACAGGCATTTGATTTAATTTATCACAAACCGCAGGCATTACACCGGCTCCGAAACCAAGAAGGGAAGCGGCCATCCGGTCAGGATTTTGTTGCTGCATTACAGTTTCATAAATGTTGCTTTTTTTCGCAGAAGCAAATAGTGGCATTTCTATCCATTCCTCAAGGAAATTGCTGTAATTTTCTAGAATAGCTTCTGCCCGTTTTTGGTCTGTTCGCCGGCGCGTTTTTCTTTCTGTTGAATCTGTAATACCACAGTGAGTGCTTTCTAAAATTAATCCCCTGAGCATTTCAGGATATTTAACGGCAAACTGCAATGCCAGCCGCCCGCCCATACTGTAACCGTGCAGATAAAATTCTGAAAACTGTAATCTCTCAAGAATTGATTTCAGATCTTCTGTCTGCTCGCCGGTTTCGAATCGGGCTGATTGAGCCAGAGCTATTGTTTTGCCATGCCCGCACAGATCTATCGTAACAGGATTCGCAAATACGGACAGTTCAGAAATATGCGGTTTAAAAACTTCGCCACTGCCCATAAAGCCATGCATCAAAACCAAAAAGGGGAGGTCAGGATTATTTTGATGAATCTTCAGATAATATGTTACCCCGGCGCGACTCAGACGCATGTCAGTGGTTCCAGAGTTTTTTTCTGAGAGCCATACTTGCATCGGCATCGGTAATGCATTCCAGTATCAGCGGAAACTCTTTTTGCTCAGTCATATCAAAGTTTAAAAACTCCTCTAAAGAGTTGATTTTCCGGTATTGCAGTTTGTGTGCAGCCGCAAGATCAGAGATGTTTACATCCTGGGGCGTTTCAAAGTAGGTGTCATAAATTTCTTTCCGCCCGTAGATCGGAAGCATTCTGAAAATGGTTCCCCCGCCGTTGTTAATGATCACAATCACTAACGGTGTTTCAGATTTTTTAAGTGATAGTAATGCGTTTGAATCGTGCAGAAATGCAAGATCTCCGGTTAAGCATAGTACGGGCCGGCTGCCAGAGAGAGCAATTCCCAGGGCAGTAGAGCTGATTCCGTCAATACCGGCAGCTCCCCGGTTTACAAACTGGCCAGGTTTGGATTTGCCGAACAAGGCCATATCTCTGACCGGAAATGAATTGGACAGCATTACATTCCAGCCATCAAATTTTGAAGATGAAAAATGATTAAAAATGTGGCCGTCTGTGAAAACAGTATTTTCATCAAGATGATTTTTCCTGAATCCAATAGCTTTATCACCCTCTGATTTCCATTCATCAAGCCAATGGCGTGCAGTTTTCTGTTTGATTGCGGAAAGATCAAAATGATCATTCTTTGAGATGTAAATTGTCTCGTTCACCGTCATCGTGCTGTCCTGAGAGGCCAGCCTCTGCATAAAATGGAGCTGAAACAGTTCATCAAACCGCTCCAAAAAAGTATTGACAGATTTGGTAAAGGGCTGGTCACCAATGCGAATGATCAGATCCGGCTCCAGATTTTCAACAATGTCTGGGTTTCTTAAAAATTGCTCAAAACCCTGTATTGAATATTCGGAATAATCCAAACCGGCACCGGGCTCAATGATTGCGGGTGCGTTCAGTTTATCAGCCAAACCGGAGAACAATTTTGATAATGTTTGTGCCGGATTTGAAGGGCCGGCAATTATCAAAGGTTTTTCAGAATTGTTAATCAATTCGGTCAGATGATCGGAGGGGGTAACTGTAACTGAAACCGGTTTTTCTTTTTTTTTCGCTGATCTGATTTGTGCTTCATTATCTTTCAGTTCAGATCTGAGATCCTCTTCACCCGGCTCAAGCGGTTTGCGAAACGGAAAATTTAAATGTGCAGCTCCGCCTTTCCGGATCGATTCGGAATATGCCTGCCGGGCTGCAAAAAGATCTCTTTTACGATCTTGTGTTTCATATTGTGATTCACCCATTTCATGAAATAAAACGGCATAATCACCAAAAATTTTGAGCTGATCAATGGTTTGAGAACTTCCGGTTCCGCGCAGATTGGGAGGGCGGTCAGCTGATAGTATGATCATCGGCACGCCGGATTGACGGGCTTCAATAACAGCGGGGAAATAATTAGCCAGGGCTGTACCGGAAGTGCAGATCAGTATTGCAGGCACACCGGATTCTTTGCCGATTCCAAGTGCGGTAAATGCTGCTGATCTTTCATCAAGAATAATCGTTTTTTTGAACCCGGGATGATTGGCAAAAGCAGCCGTTAATGGAGTTGACCTTGATCCGGGAGAGATAACAGCATGACGAACTCCAAGTTTGAACAATTCTCGTGCAAGCTCAGAACATCGTTTTAAATGGTTACTCATGGTTAAACCGGGAATGGTTCAGTGCATCCAGCATCGGGCGGAATTTTATGAGGGTTTCGTTCCACTCGGTTTCCGGATCAGAATCTTCAACAATACCGCAGCCTGCATAAAGCCATGCCCTGTTTTTATGCAACAGAGCACTGCGGATAGCAACAGCAAATTCACCGCAGCCATTCAGGTTAAACCACCCGATGGGTGCTGAATACCAACCGCGTTCAATTTGTTCAATCTGTTGAATATGGCGTGTGGATTGGATTTTTGGGAACCCGCCGACAGCAGGTGTGGGGTGCAGTTTTTCAATCAATTCATGAATTTGCACGCCATCTTTTATTGAGGCTGATATTGGTGTAAACAGATGCTGAACATTCTGCAGCTTCTTAACACGGGGCTGTTTGGGATGCTCCACGCGATAGCTGAACGGCTGCAGGCTGCTGTCGATCGCATGCACTACATATTGGTGCTCACTGCGGTCTTTATCACTTTTCATCAGGGAGTTTGCAAGTGCTGCATCTTCAAGAGCACTTTTCCCGCGCGAAATGCTTCCGGCAAGGCCTTCAGTCAGTAACATCCCGTTTTTGAAAGAAGCGAGCCGTTCGGGAGTTGCCCCGATAAATGAAGTGTCTTCATCAACCTGGATCAAAAAATTATAACAGCCGGGAAATTGCTGTCTCAGTTTGTGCGACATCAGCGTTGGCTGCAAACGATGCCTGGATTCCACTTCAATACTCCGGGCGATCACAATTTTTTCAAATTTTTTCTGAACAATCAGATCCCGGGCTTTTTCAACATTATTCAGCCATCGCTGTTTGTCTTCAGGCTGCTGCAGTGTGCAAAGAATATCTTCGTGCTGTGCAGTTTCATTTTCGCCGGGAGAAAGATCACCTGCCAGTTTGATGAAATGAGTGATTTTTTCGATGATTTCCTGGTAAAGCTCATGAACTTCCCGTCCTTCTCTTTCAAATATGAGCGTAAGCAGATGCAGGTTTCCGCTTCTGATCAGCATCCATTCAGGCAACACAAATCTTGAGGCGCCAAACCTGTTCCAGAGTTTCCCGATATTGTGATCGGTAAATGAATACCCGCCTAAAAACAGGGGGCCGGCCATTGAATGGCTGATGGCAGTATATGCGGCGATTTTCTTCTTTATTTCCGCACTTTTCTCAGAGATTTCGGAAAACCTGCTGCTCCCGGTAGCCTTGAGTTCTGCCATATTACCGGCAGCCGAAATAGAGATTGAATTTTCGGGATGATCCCAATAAAATTTTTCGCTGCTATCGGGATAAAGTTCAAGTGCAGCGAGGGGATCTATACCTGCAATGGGCAGTGTAACTGAGACAAACTTCGATTTTTTGCCATTCTTCTCCCGAGCAATTGAATGCAGAAATGACGTAAACGCAGAATTATCCAGTGTTTCGATGTAATCGGTAGGAATGATCTCAAAATTTTGAGCGGTGCCCATTGTCTGCTGTTCAGATATTTTTACTAATGAAAAAGAATTACTGTATTCTTAATTATAGAACTTTCAATATAAATTGAAAGTTCGTCATTGTAAACCGTCTGCAAAAATAATTTGCAAAACCATGGTTGTTTTAACTGTTGGCTGCAAACAACTTACGGATGATATACAAATCTTCTGTCCTGAAAAAATCTAATTTTCGTTGAAAAGAAGTTTTAAGAAGTGAGTTTGGCGGCTATTCTGCGTCGTCAACCTGGCCGGTATCGTAGGGGTTGTCAATGCCATATTCATGCGGATTGAACTCAGCCAGTTCAAAAAAATAATCCCAGGCTATTCTGCTGTGCCCGTTTTTATCTACCCAGTTGGGGTGGCTTTGTTTGATTAAACCAACAACACGTTTTGCGTACTGGATACGCTCATCCTGGTCTTCAATTCTGGGAATTGCAGCAATCATCAGGTCAAGATTATATCCGCAATCGAAGTCTTTCGGTTTTTTTTGTTCTAAAAACATCTATTTATGAAGTGCAATTTTTTGTGATTCTATTTTATTGAAATCTACGACATTTGTACCACTAAAGTAAAAGGCAAGTATCTCTTTATAATTCCAGCCGTTTTGGGCAAAACCTTTAGCTCCCCACTGGCACATGCCAACACCATGGCCAAGGCCGCGTCCATTTATCAGAACTGAATCATCATTTTCGCTCCAACCAAACCAGGTGCTTCTGATGCTTAATGGTGTGTAATTTCTGTTTATTAAAAGTCTGAATTCATTTCCTGAAAATTCAAGTTCCTGTTCACTGTTATTCAGAAATGTGATAGTAGTAATTCTGCCGGCATAATCTTTTTTGAGATCAACATCAATGTATGTAAACCCGTACCGATTGTTTAACAAATCATTGAGCTCCTTTTTATCTATTTCGAACTCCCAGCGGTAGTGCGGTGAGATGGAGCACATCTCTTTGTCAGTCACGGAGCGGAGGTAGGGCAGGGAGTTTCCGCTCCAAACATCCTCGTTATGGCTGGTTTGTCCGCCGCATGTGCTCGAGTAAGTGCTTAATATTAACCGCCCACTCCAGGTCAGTATTTCGCCCTTGGTTGCCATAGC
>SLAU01000070.1 GCA_007126675.1 Balneolaceae bacterium | reverse complement strand
TCGATCAGCGGGCCTACCAGGGTATCCGGTTCAAGCGGATTGCCGATTTTTATACTTTTATAGATGCCTGTTAAACGCTCTTTTATTTCATCATACACATCCTCATGAATAATCAGCCTTCGTGTGCTGGTGCATCTTTGTCCGGCAGTACCCACAGCGCCAAATACCACTGCACGAATTGTCATTTCAATGTCAGCCTCTTTGCTTATTATAATTGCATTATTGCCTCCAAGTTCAAGAATTGTTTTTCCGAGCCGTGCACCCACCGCCTGTGCCACTTTTTTGCCCATCGGGATGGAACCTGTTGCTGAAATTAACGGTATCCGTTCATCAGCCGTTAACCACTCCCCGGCTTCCCGCCCGCCTGTTATCAGGCAGAATATACCTTCGGGCAGTTCATTTTCTTTCAATACTTCAGCAATTATATTTTGTACCGCAACACCGCAGAGCGGAGTTTTTTCCGATCCTTTCCATATTACCGTATCGCCGCAGATTGCAGCTATCATAGCGTTCCAGCTATATACAGCCACAGGAAAGTTAAATGCTGAAATTACACCTACGGGACCCAGCGGATGCCACTGCTCATACATTCTGTGAGCCGGGCGTTCGGAGTGCATGGTTTTTCCATATAACATCCGCGACTGCCCGACGGCAAAATCGCAAATATCAATCATCTCCTGAACTTCGCCCAGTCCCTCCTGGTAAATTTTACCCATTTCATAAGAAACCAGCTTGCCCAAAGGCTCTTTGTATTCACGCAGTTTCAGTCCGATTTGTCTGACTATTTCTCCTCTCTGCGGAGCGGGTGTCATTCGCCAGACTTTAAATGCTTCTTCTGAGGTTTTTACAACTTCATTAAACTCTTTATTTGTGGTTTGATAAACTGAAGCAATCTCAGATCCGTCGATCGGTGTATAACTTACGATCGGGCCTGATGAATCACTTTTTGTAAATTTTTGCCCGGTTGATGTGCCTGCGTTTTCTTTCTCAATTCCCAGTATTTTTAAAAAATCTTTCATAGCGTCCATTTAATTTTTACCGTTAATTTGGTTTCAATATATAGCGAATTGGATTGAGGTTAAAGCGGCAAGTTAATCGTTCTCTTCTACATAGAATTCTGTCAAAAATCTGCTCCATTTTTTTACTAATCATAGTTTTGAATACTTACCTTTTCTTCATCAAATTTAGAATCACATAAAAATATCCCACGAAAACCGGCCTAAAGTAAAGAATTGTCACCTATGCAAATTAAACCAGCATCAAAAAATCAGATTAAAAAGCGGAAAAAACTACTGGGCGGAAAATACCGTAATAAAGAGAAACTATTTCTGGCTGAAGGTTTACGAGCAGTTCAACAGATATCAGATAATGGTGTAATTGATGTTATTGAGATATTTATAGAAGAAGGATTTGATACTAAGGCGGTACCTGTACAAAACATCCCGGTCTTTAGTGCATCAGCCAACGATTTTGCCGCAATATCCGATACCGAATCTCCCCAGGGAATTATTGCGGTTTGCAAAATTCCTAATCAGGCCGAACCAAACTCCTTACTGAATAATGATGGCGTTATTCTCGCTTTTGATGCAATACAGGATCCCGGAAATCTGGGAACCATGATCAGAACAGCAGCATGGTTTGATGTGAAAGGCTTGCTTATGGGAACAGGTACTGTGGATCCTTTTCACCCTAAAGTCGTGCGAAGTACGGCCGGAGCAACCGGTGCGGCTCCTGTAATATCCGGAGATTTAGATGGCATATTGGAAAAGTTTGAGGAGAAAGGATGGTCTGTTTTTCTGATGGATGGAAGTCCTGAATCTATAAGCCTGGACCGGATTAAAGTACCTGCAAAAAGTATAGTGATAATCGGAAATGAGGGAAGCGGTATATCTGAAAAGATTTACAGAGGGTCCAGAAAAAAAATAAAAATTGAGGGACGGGGATTGTCAGTTGAAAGTTTAAATGCTTCAATTGCCTGCGCTATAGCACTTTATCGGTTTTGCTGATCGAAGGATTTAATTGTTTTCCATTTTGCTCAAAAAAAATTTAAAAAAAAGTGTAAGGAATTGCGTTCGGCGGTTCCATATATACAGAGAACAAAAACAAAACATAAAGATACAGACCGGAGAAGTGCCAGAGCAACACTTCTCCTTGTCCTTCTAAAAAAGCCGGATTGATGATCCGGCTTTTTTATTTTCGTTGGGGTTTTTATGCAATTCTGTTAAGTTTCATCGTTAACAGCCTCCGGAAAAAGCTTATAGCAGATGAAACATATTTTACTGTCGGTACTTATTTCACTATTCATTGGATTTACCGCAACTGCCCAGGTAGTAGTTCTTGAAGAGGACTTTGAAGACCAGGATCTGACGCAAAATCCGGAGTGGACGGGGGATTTGGATGATTTTACTTTTGTTCAGGAAAATGGGAATACACTTTTGCAACTTGATACTGAATCAGATCCATCCAGAACACAAATCCGTACTGTATCAACAACTGCTTATGGCGCATGGGAATTCTTTTTCAGGCAGCCTACCTATTCTTCATTGAACAGGATTTATGTTTTTCTCACTGCTGACAGAGAAGATTTAAACCGATTGGATGGCAGCCAGGTAAATGGATATGCGATTCATACGGGTAACGGCAGGGTCGACCTGGTCAGAGTTGATGGAGGTAACGACAACATAATTCTTTCCGCTGATACTGATTTAGAAAATAACACAGGATATCAAGTTAGAGTTGAGCGGAATGAAAACAATGAGTGGCAGTTATTTGTAAGTGAAGGGTACGGATCTGAGCCTGTGGCTGACTCAGGCACGGTTACAGACGACACATATACTGATTCATCTTACTTTGGCTTTTTTCTTCGCTATTCTGCAGGTAATGTATCAAGCTATTTCTTGGATAACATCATCATAGAAAGCTCAGAAGATTTTGCAGTCACCGGTGCTTTTTTCTCATCACCGCAATCAATAGACCTTTCCTTCAATTTTGCGATTGAAGAAAATTCCGTTCAAACTGAAAACTTCACAATCACTCAAGCCGGTCAGCCGCAACAAGCCGAACTTATCACAAACACCGTTATACGCCTCAGCTGGCCCGATGCATTTGATGACGGTGATTATACACTGACGATTAGCAATGTTGAAGATATTTTTGGCAACGTGATTGAACCGGACACACAAGTTGAACTTACATTTGAAAATCCTTTCCGGCTTTCTGAGATTGAGGTGATTGATAAAACACTGCTCATGCTTCAGTTTACCGAAGCTGTGGCTGATAATGATGTGGTACCGGCATCCTTTGAAGTAAACGGGCTGCAACCGGATGAGGCCGTTCAACCGGAAGACGGACAAATTGAATTAACGTTTGATGGCAGCCTGCCTTCGGGCGAACAATTGCTATCCATTGCTGTAATTGAGGGAGTTTCCGGCTTTACACTTCCTGAAGATGACAGAACTGCTGAATTTTTTATTGAACCGTTTACCACCCTTGAGGCCGAAGCGGTGACATCCCGTGAAGTGGAGATACTGTTTAATTACGAGGTAGATGAAACCACATTGAACACCTCAAACTTCATTGAAGAAGAGCTTGGAAATCCTGAGTCGGTTTCTCTTATTTCTGACACAGTTGTGGAGATCAGCTTTAATGAGGATTTTGAAGATGGCAACTACACGTTAATTATCAATAATGTAGCGGATATATATGGAGAAGTAATTGCAGCCGATACGGAAGTTGGGTTTACATTTGAGGTGCCATTCCGTCTTGTGGAATTGCGGCTGATTGATGAATCACAACTTGAGCTGGAGTTTACCGAAGAGGTGGTTAGTGGTGATATTATCACTGATTCATTCGAAGTGGATGGAATAAATCCCTCATCAGCCACACAAACAACCGCCGGAATTGTTTCGCTGGAATTTGCAGACCCATTTGAATCTGGCATATATACGCTCGAAATCGCACCGATCCAGAGTGTTAACAACTGGACTCTTCCTGAAAGAGACCGTTCACCCGTTTTTGTAATCACTGAAGTAGCTGAACCCGGCGATATTGTCATCAATGAATTTTTCTACCGTGTACCGATTGAATGGCGAACAGATGAGTTCGACCGCCCTCGATATATAGAGTTGTACAATAACTCGGACAAGATCATTAGCCTGAGTAACTGGACCTTTAATAACGAGGTATTTGCCGGTAACTCAAGCCTGGCTATTGAGCCTGATCAGTTGGTGGTAATCACCAGGGGTGAGCCGGTTTTTATTGAACGTTTTGGTGACAGAGGATACCACGAGGCAGATGATTTCCCCACACTGCCTTTAACAACTCAAAGTGAGATTGTTTTGAGAGATCAGGATGGTATAACGGTTGACTCGCTGTTTTATACTGCTTCTGGCTGGGGAGGAAACGGGGTTGCCCTTGAACGCCGCGATCCGAATGCACCTTCCCATTTTGTTGAAAACTGGGGAGAATCACCTAACCCGCTGCTGGGTACTCCCGGTGAGCCGAATGAAGTTGAGCCCGACACGGAACCACCTCTTTGGGAAAGCCTGTCATTTTTAAGTAACACAGAATTTTTGCTCACTTTTGATGAGCGTTTGGATGATGAAGCGGCAGCCAGTGCTGCAAGTTATACCGTTTCACCGGCGATCGAAATAACCGAAGTTTTTCATGATGTTAATGAAGTTCGTTTAGTTCTGGCGCAGGAACTGATCAATAACCAGGTTTATGATGTAACTATCGAGGGAATTTCGGATATATTTGGGAATACGATTCAAGAACAGACAAAGTCAGTTGAATTTCTCGAGTTTTCCGATCCTGAACCCCAGGAGTTGGTTATCAATGAAATCCTGTTCAGGCGGCTCACATCCGACAGCCATCAGTTTATCGAAATTTTTAACCGAACCGATGAGAATTTTGACCTTTCAGGATGGACACTTTCTGACCGCACCGGCAGTGCAACCATCCCTTCCGGAACTGCACTGGCTGCAAACGATTATATCGTGTTTACAGGCGACGAGAGTTTTGCCGCTACTTCAGAAAGCATTATCAGAGTTCCGGGTTTCAGATCTTACAATACAACAACATCGGACGCAGTGATACTGAGAGATCAAAATGGTGTAACTATGGACAGCCTGACTTATCAGCCTGCGTGGGCCGGAACCGAACCGGGTGTTTCGCTCGAGCGTAAAGATCCCGGAGCCATTTCCATCGACCCCGCTAATTGGGCGCCAAGTACTGCTGAAGGCGGCTCAACACCCGCAGCACAAAACAGTGTTTTTGAGATCGACGAAACCGCACCGGAAATAATATTTGCCAATTTATCCCATCCCGATTCAGTTGAAGTTCATTTTACTGAATTTGTAAATCTTGGCCAGGCAGTTCCAAAACAAGCTCATTCATCGGTGAACACACGGTTTCTGATCGATGGCCTTGAAGTGGGTATTGTAAAATATGATCCTCTTCAGGCAAACAGAATTGTTCTGGATGGGTCGGCACTTCAGGGCGGAGAAGAGTTAGATCTTTTGATTGAGAATTTTGAGGACTTTCAGGGGAATGTGAATACCGGACAAAGTCAGCCGGTGGCACAACCGGCATCACCCGGCGACCTTGTTTTCAATGAAATCATGTTCAACCCGCTGGCTGATCCCAGGGATAACATCCCTGATCAAACAGAATATCTTGAAATCATCAACCGCCGGCCCTATGCAATTTCGATGGAAGGAATGTTTATTCATGATGAACCGGACGAAAACAATCAGGTCTCTTCAATTGTGCCTGTATCCTCTTCAATGAAGTGGATTCCCGCGGATGGGTATTTCCTGCTTTACCCTGAAAACACAACAGACCAATTTACAGAAAGTAAAATCGCAATTTTCTTTGATCTGGATGAAGAGCTGGAACCGCACACATTCCGTTTTGACCGTACTACGCTTAGCCTGCCCAATGCAGGCCGGCAGGTTTACCTGGCCGACAGTACCCGGACTACTATTGATATGGTTGACTATAGCCCCGACTGGCACAATCCGAATTTGATTGACACCCGCGGAATTGCACTGGAACGGATCGATCCGGATGCAAACACAAATGATGCTTCTAACTGGGGATCAAGTACGCGAACGGAAGGCGGAACGCCGCTGGCCCGGAATTCAATCTTCCAGGTGCCAACCACACAACCCGACGATACCGGAATAGTACTGGAGCCCAATCCTTTTTCACCGGATGGTGATGGGCATGAAGATAATCTCTTCATTAACTACAAGTTTGATGAACCGGACTATCTGCTGCGGGTAAGAATTTATGACCGGTATGGCAGGCTTGTTCGCAATCTTGCGGAGGCTCATCCTGCAGGCTTTGAGGGTTCACTAATCTGGGACGGGCGCACTGATGACGGCCTGCAAAACAGGATCGGGATTTACATTGTTTATATCGAAGC
>SLAU01000020.1 GCA_007126675.1 Balneolaceae bacterium | reverse complement strand
TGACTCTTTCAGAGTGGTATTTCCATGCATTTTCATCCGCAAAAACAAAACAGGTAGTTGTATCTTTATCTTTGAAATATGATGTAAGTTCCCCGGTCAGAATATTTTGTCCGGTAACTACCTCATAGCTGCCTGATGCCGATTGTACAGTAATATTATCTTTCATACATCTTTAGCTTTTTCAGAATTTCGTCAGCTGTCTCTTCTTTGTTTTTCCCGTCTCTTTGGATTGTAATATGAGCTTGTTCATAAAATTTTGAGCGTTCTTTCAATAAAGAGCTGATTTTATTTTTTACATCTGTGTTCTTTAACATTGGCCGCTTGTTGCTGTTTTCCAGCCTTTCGACAAGTCTGTGTTCCGGCTCTTTAAGATAAATGAGCCACCCAAGTACTTTTAAATGGTCAACAATCATCTGGTTTTGTAACGAACCGCCGCCAAGTGACAAAATACCTTCAATTTGTTGTGACTTTTGAATGAGTAACTTCTGTTCAACTTCCCGGAAATAAGGTTCGCCTTCAGTTTCGAATATCTCAGATATCTTCATGTTCTCGGCTTTCTCAATTAAAGAATCAAGATCCTGAAATTGGACATCACATTTTTTCGCTAAAATTTTGCCGACAGATGTTTTTCCTGAACCCATCATTCCGCACAAAAATATCGGTTCTTTCAATTTTAATGAATTCATGTGCTGATACTTGATGGTTTTACCATTTCAACTTCTTCGCGCTGAACACGCACTGCACCAGGCGGCAAACCTTTTGGTTTAACAACATATTTTCTTTTGGTTACAATTACCGGAACCAGGGATGATCCGCGTGCTTTAGAATTCCACGCTGCCACCGATGCAGCCTTCAAGATAACCGTTTTTGGCGGCATTTCTTTGTTATTATTCATTCTGATAACTACATGCGATCCGCTGACTCCCCGGGCATGCAGCCACACATCTTCTTTGTGGGCAGTTGTGGTAACGGCATCATTACTTTTTGCATTTTTACCGATCCAAACTTCATAACCGTCTATTTCGGTTTTTCTGAAAGGTAAAGCACTTTCACTTTTTTGCTGAGACAGTACGCCAAGCCTGCGCAACTCATCCTGGTTCTCTTTATACCAATCGTCAAACTCATAAATTTTCTCAACTTCATTCAGTGATTGCTGAATATTCTTTAAATCTCTCAGCTTTTCTTTGGTGCCCTTTAACCGTTTTTTTGCTTCCGCCACCCGACGTTCGGCATCGCCCGACTTTTCATAATAAAGTTGTGCATTTTCGGAAATAGAACGATTGGGTTTTAAGGGTATCGTAATCTCTTTGCCGTCATCGTAATAGTTTTCAACTGTAATTTGTTCGGTGCCGCCGTCAGTTCTCAGATGTGCATTTGCCATTAGCAAATGGCCGTATTGCTCATACGTTTCAGCACGCTCGAGCGCTTTGTCAGCACTTTCAAGTTGTTCAATAGTCTGTTGAGTTTTCTTAATCTCTCTTTCTATTCCCGGCTTTACCGATCGCAGACGCGCAGTAAGTCTGCGTTCGGCCGAAGTTTTATAGTAAGCAAAGCGAACTGCATCGTTGCAATTATCAAACGTTTTTCGATCAGGGAGCGGCAGTACTTTTTGGGGAAGAAGACACATTTCACCGGATTCCAAAACGCGGAATTCCGGATTGCTAACCATTGTCTTCACCAGACTCTTTGTGATATCAGCAATTTCATCAGCCGCTTTATCCTCCAAATCAAATTCACTTATAACCGGATCAATAAGCTGACGAGGAAACTTTGGTTCGGTTTTGGTGATAATTTTTTTGGCACTCCAGGAATCAGAAAGTTCAGCAGGCGTCTTAGGTGCCCTGGGTTCAGGTTCGTCCAAACCTTTAAAGGATTCCGGATCTTTAAATGAATCGATAATTTTCCCATCTTCGACCAGAAACAAATTTGGCTTATTCCCAAAAAGTTTAAAAATCAGCTTTTTTTGGTTTTCAAATTCCAGATATAAATAGCGGTCATTATCGGCTAAGCGGGCCGTTAAAATTTTATAATTTGAGAGCGATTCAAAAAATTGAGTGACATTCGATTTTTTTGGAGCTCTGTAATTGTCGGAAAAAATCGCGGTTTCTGTGCTTGAGGCACTGAAAATGATCCGAAAGCTCTCTTCACCTTTTGTCAAATAACACTCCCAAACATTTTTATGCGGAGAGTAGCTGAACTGGTACTCAGCGCTTTTACATTTGAAATTGAGGTGCTTACATAAATATATTAACGTGTAATAGTTATTCATTACAAGAGTGAAATTTAGAAAAATCAAACATATGGTGACTGAATGCAATATCCAATATTCCAATCTATCATCAACAAGATAGAGGCTTCACTTAATGACCGAGAGATTAAGATTCGAAGTTTTAAAACATGGGAAGAATCAAAAATTAATGCTACAGGCCTTGAGATTTTAATTGATCTCAAAGACACAACAACTAATCTGGACTCACTATCCATAAATTTTGACTGGGACAGATTCCGGGAAGCTGCACTTGCACGACAGCTGGATGGAACCGATAAACATCCTGTTCTGCAAACCGATCATTTTTCAGAATCAAATATTTTGCCTGTGATTGATGTTGAAATGTCCTGGAACTTTAAGGTTGATAATTGTCAGCCACAAGAAGCTAATGAAGCCAACCATCGTATCCGGGTTGCAAGTGAATGGATGGAGATGGCAAGCCGTGATGTAAACGAACTCTTGTCCGGCGAAGAAATTATAACCCGCTGGCATCTTGAAATTGACGGCGACGATCGCGGTAAATTTTTAACTGCAATAAATTTAATTTCTTATTTCCAGTTTTCATTTGCCGGCCTCAACAGTCTTATCGAAGTACAGAAATTTACAGAGCGCCGTTTAATCTACTTACTGTACAGAGCAAAACGAATTATCGAAATAGTTGATAACAGTGTTGTTGTAAATGCAGCCTGATTAAACTTTACCAAACACCATTAAAAAAGGGGACACGCATAGCATGTCCCCTTTTTTTGTAATTAAATTAATTACTTTTTCTTCTTGTGCCTGTTTTTGCGCAGTCTTTTCTTACGCTTATGTTTAGCAATTTTTGCTCGCTTTCTTTTCTTTCCGCTTGGCATGAATATTCACCCAATGATTTGGTTAACTTTATAATTCAATGTCTTAGGGTGATTGTGATCACCAATAATTAGAACATCAAAAATACAAAAATCGTTACATAAATCTACACCCATTCTTTGAATCCTGCTTAGAAGCAGCTTTGAGCATGTTTAAGACATTAAGAATTTTAACTTTTTTGGGGGGTCTCAGACTGAAACAGAGTGCATTATTCTTTATATTAAAAGGCTATTAACAAAACGAAAAAATGCCTGATTTAATTAAAGTAGCCAAGTTTGGCGGTACAAGTATGGCTGATCTGGAAGCCATGCGCAGATGTGCAAAGATAGTTGCTGCCGATCATGATAAAAAAGTTATTGTAGTAAGTGCCACCTCCGGAACTACGAACATGCTCACCCATATTTTTAACTCATCCTCTGAGAGCGAGAGGACTTCATTCCTCAAACAGATCCAGGAAAGGCATATTACTCTTGCGCATGAGCTTGAAACTGATGGAGCTTTAGTAACTAAAGTTGAAAAAATTCTGGAAGACCTTGAAAGAGCTGTCGATGCTTTAGAAGCAGAATCCATGGTAGAACGCGACCATCTTTTATCTTTCGGGGAGAGATTGTCATCCGTAATTTTTGCTGAGGTGCTTAACGAATTAACCGGAGATGTAATTTGGCTGGATGCGCGCGAAGTGATCATCACCGATGATTTTCATGGCAGTGCAGAACCGCATATTTCTAAATTGGCGGAGAAAGCAGAAGAGAAAATTATTCCAATAATTAAAAAGAACCGCATTGTATCTCAGGGATTTATCGGGTCAACCGAAGATGGTGTAACCACAACACTTGGAAGGGGAGGCAGTGATTATTCGGCAGCACTTTTTGCTGAAGCTATCGAAGCGGATGTACTGGAAATCTGGACTGATGTAACTGCGATATACAGTACTGACCCAAGAATTGTAAGCGACGCCCGGCCAATCACAGAAATTACTTTTGATGAAGCAGCCGAACTTTCAACGTTTGGCGCTAAAGTTCTTCACCCGGCAACGCTGAAACCGGCCATACGCAAAATTGTAAAAGTGTATGTTGGTTCCAGCATTCATCCGGATAAACCGGGCACATGGATTGTAAAACAAACCCGTGAAAATCCCGTGATTCGTGCAATTAGCCTTCGGCGCGATCAAACACTGATCACCATTCACAGCCTGGATATGCTCCACCGGTTTGGATACCTGGCACGTATTTTTGAGATTTTGGCAAAATACAAGATTAGTGTTGACCTTGTTACCACCAGCGAGGTTAGTGTTTCATTAACGCTTGATACCGGTGCTCAATCCGTAAATCAGAGTTCTTCGGTTAACCGTGCAATTGAAGAATTACGTACATTTAGTGATGTGCGGCTCGAAAAAGGCCTGACGCTTATCGCGTTGGTGGGGAATAAATTGCACGCCACAGCCGGGTTAAGTGGTCCGGTTTTTGGAGAGTTGCAAAATATCAATATCCGATTAATATGCCACGGCGCCAGTTCCCATAATCTATGTTTTTTAGTGGACGAACGTGATGCTGAAGGTGTGGTTCGGGTACTTCATAAAAAATTTATTACAGAAAAAGTTAAAACTGCAACTACATGAAAACAGCAGTAATCGGAACCGGGAAAACCGGCGGGGCAGTAGCTGATCTTTTAGGTGAAAACGCAATTCGTTTTGATAAAGATAATCCGCCCAAAGTAAAAGCATTAAAGGAAGCAGATATTGCAATTGTATTTGTGCCGGGTAGTGCAGCCTCTGAGATTTTGGAATTACTGCTCGAAGCAAAAATACCGGCAGTTTGGGGAACCACAGGTTTTAAATGGCCGGCCAATTTGCCCGACAGAGTTAAAATAGCCGGCACACGCTGGGTAATAGGTTCAAACTTCAGCCTCGGAATGAATCTGGTTCGCAAAGCGCTGAGTATGTTTGGAGATGGATCGGGTTTATTGAGAAATCCGGAATTCCATATTCACGAAGTTCATCATATCCACAAACAGGATGCTCCAAGTGGTACAGCACTGTCATGGCAGGATTGGTTAGGTAAAGAAGCAGCAATATCATCAGCACGCGAAGGGGATGTTAAAGGATTACATGAACTTCATATAAAAACTGAGTATGAATCAATTTATCTAAAACATGAAGCTCACGACCGCAAGCTTTTTGCCGAGGGTGCAATTTGGACAGCAAAGTATTTAATGGAAAATCCGCAGATTGATGCGGGTGTATATCATTTCTCATCAATATTTGATCAGGCATTTAAAAAACAATTATGAAGAATACACAACTTTGGACAGCACTGATTACTCCAATGAAGGATGATGGCACTATACATTATTCTGACCTGGAAAATCTTGTGCGCCGCCAGGAAAAATCCGGAAACGGTATTTTGATGATTGGGAGTACCGGCGAAGGACTTGCACTTTCGGGAGATGAAAAACTGGAAGTAATAAAGTTTGTTTCGGACCTGAATCCGGAAGTCCCTGTGATGGCAGGCGTAGGCGGGTTTAACCTGGAAGAACAAAAGGAATGGATCAGCACCTGTAATAAACTTAATGTTGATGCATTTCTTCTTGTAACACCATTGTACGCAAAACCCGGTCTTGAAGGGCAGCTTCACTGGTTCAAATCGCTGCTTGATACCGCCGAAAAACCATGCATGCTCTATAATATTCCATCGCGTACGGGTGTGGATATGAATCCCGAAGTTTTAATCAGGCTTAAGGGGCACGAAAACCTTTGGGCGGTAAAAGAGGCCAGCGGCAGTGTGCATGACTTTAAGGCATTCCGGCACGCTGCTCCCGATGTTTCATTTTTTAGTGGTGATGATGCTATGGTGCCGTTTTTTAGTGTAGCAGGATGTGCCGGGCTTGTTTCAGTATCTTCGAATGTTTGGCCGGAAGCCACAAAACTTTATGTTCATAAATGTTTAGCGGGCAAATCTGAATCATCGCTCGCAGTTTGGGACAGAGCTGTTCAGGCACTTTTTTCAGCTGCGAACCCAACACCCGCTAAATTACTTTTAAAAGAGAAAGGTATCATTGAATCTGCAGCGGTAAAACCGCCGCTTGTTCAGCACGAGTTAAAAGATTTATCAGAGTTGCTGAACGCTGACAAAGAAATCGAAAACTGGTATAACCTGAATAAGAATTAAATATGAGCTGGAAAGAAATTTTAGATCAACTGGAAAAAGGAACACTGAGAGCTGCAGAACCGGAAGGAAGCACATGGAAAGCAAACATTGATGTAAAAAATGCGATTCTGGATGCTTTCAAAGAAGGTGAAAATACTTCGTACGGAGGTATCTATGATGGTTTTG
>SLAU01000098.1 GCA_007126675.1 Balneolaceae bacterium | reverse complement strand
GGCATCGTACTTTTGAGCCCGTCCGTCCCCCGACTGATCGTTCAAAAGTACAAGAGAAATAGTAAGCTAAAAGTTCTTCAAGAGCTAGGCTTAAGAATCACAGCTCGAATCAATCTCTGAATATAATAATCTGAGGATTGATCATAAATCCGTTACACACCCCTCACTCGCTGTTGAAACCAGCTTCGCATATTTGTAAAGCGAACCGCTCTTCACTTTCAGTTCCGGGGCTGTCCAGTTTTTCCGGCGGTTTTCCAGTTCTTCATCTGTCAGCTCTACCTGCAGGAGGCGCTCATCGGCATCGATCGTGATCACATCACCATCTTTCAGCAGGCCGATGGCTCCCCCGAGTTGTGCTTCGGGAGTAACATGGCCGATCACAAATCCGTGGGTTCCGCCGGAAAATCGTCCGTCGGTAATGAGTGCCACATCTTTCCCGAGTCCAGCCCCCATAATAGCCGCGGTAATGGATAGCATTTCGCGCATTCCGGGTCCGCCTTTAGGGCCTTCGTATCGAATTACCACCACATCGCCTTCTTTAACTTTTCCTCCCTGAATTCCCTGAAGAGCATCTTCCTCCGACTCAAACACTTTGGCCGGCCCGGAGAATTGAGTACCCTCCTTGCCCGTAATTTTTGCCACACTTCCTTCGGGTGACAGGTTTCCGTATAAAATCTGAAGATGACCGGTTTTTTTGACGGGATCGGATACCGGGTGAATTACTTTCTGCTCCTCAAGAAGTCCAGGCAGCTCTTCCACATTTTCGGCAAGTGTTTTACCTGTAACTGTGATGCAGCCGCCGTTCAGATATCCATGTTCAAGAAGAAGTTTTTGCACGGCAGGCACTCCTCCAACATTGTAGAGATCTTCCATCACATACTTCCCGCTCGGTTTCAGGTCGGCCAGGAAAGGTGTACGGTCACTTACCGCCTGGAAATCATCAATCGTAAAATCGACCTCTGCTGCTTGCGCCATTGCAAGCATATGTAGTACAGCGTTTGTGGAGCCGCCCAGGGCTATGATCATTGCCACTGCATTTTCGAGTGAATCTTTAGTGATAATGTCTAGCGGTTTGATATCCTTCTCAAGCAGTATCCGGATCGCTTTGCCGGCCCGCTCACACTCTTTTCGCTTTTCATCGTGAGTGGCGGGAATCGATGAACTGAACGGGAGACTCACTCCCATTGTCTCAATGGCTGAAGCCATCGTATTTGCGGTATACATTCCACCGCAGGCACCGGCGCCCGGACAGGCGTGCTTCAAAACCTGGTTCATCTGTTCTTCAGTGAACTCCTTCGACAAATACTTCCCATATGACTCAAACGCCGACACAATATCCAGTTTCTCTCCGTTTAAATTTCCCGGCCGGATGGTGCCGCCATAAACCATGATTGACGGTCGGTTCAAACGCGCCATCGCCATCACCGATCCGGGCATATTTTTATCGCAGCCCACCACCGAAATGTTGGCATCATACCACTGTGCCTTCATCACCGTTTCGATGGAGTCGGCTATAATATCCCTTGAGGGCAGCGAGTACTTCATTCCCTGTGTTCCCATCGAAATACCATCACTCACCCCGATGGTATGAAACACGAAACCTACCATTTCATTCTGCCACACACTCTGCTTGATTACGTCCGCCAAACCATTGAGATGCATGTTGCAAGGATTGCCATCCCAGCCGGTACTTGCAATTCCAATTTGGGCCTTTTTCATGTCGTCCTCGCTCA
Source organism: Balneolaceae bacterium (assembly GCA_007126675.1). Classification (GTDB taxonomy): domain Bacteria; phylum Bacteroidota; class Rhodothermia; order Balneolales; family Balneolaceae; genus SLAU01. Next base: position 4,741 of record SLAU01000098.1, on the reverse strand, counting down.
GGCCGGTTGCATAAAGCATTGCTTTTGATCCGACCTGCGATTGACTTTCGGTTAATTTTGAGCTGAATTTGTTGATTTTCTTTGCCATCAGTTAAACGGTTGTTTAGTCGTTATCAATCAATGACTTACATGTCAATTATAATTTACATGGAAGCGCTTTTCCAAAATCTATTTTTACGTCTCAATTATATTCAAACATTTTTCCAAAAAAAATCTTGACATATATAATCGCGATCTATAGCTTGGCCAAAGCGATAAACGAAACGCAATATACAGCAATTGATAACAACAATAACTCATAACCTAAATCCAGCAGAACTCTTGCGAGAGGTCTCTGAATTTGCGGCTTATCTTTTGAGTGCTTTGTTGACTGTATTCGTTTCTCTTTTCATTATCGCCGGAACTGGAATCATTGACACTGCCATATCTTCTATTGGTATTCTTATTATTAGTATTCTGATTCTACTTCCAATCTCTGGCATTCTAATTCTAAACCTAATTATTAGATAATCAACCCAGCCAGAGGTTAAAAGCCAAATCACATTTCACATTGCGATTTCATTTTGACGACCTCTGGCGGGCGAAGTCTATCCATGAGGAAATATGAAATCAACTGAATCAACATCAACAGCACTTAAGTCAGATCAAACGGCAAAGCCTGGGGTTACAGAAAGTACGGCTCCCGAAACCATGCCCGTACAAGCCGCTCTGACTCACAATGGTGCGGATATCCTTATAAAAACCCTGGCCGATCTTGGTGTTGACACCATTTTCGGTTATCCCGGGGGTGCAGTTCTTCCGGTCTACGATACACTTTTTGACAATCATGACCTTAATCATGTACTGATTCGTCATGAACAGGCCGGTACTCATGCTGCTGACGGTTATGCCCGTGCAACAGGCAAGCCCGGCGTTGTGCTGGCAACATCAGGCCCTGGTGGCACGAACACCGTAACCGGCATCGCAACTGCTATGATGGATTCAATCCCTCTGGTTGTGTTTACCGGACAGGTGCCTACAGGCGTGATCGGAAATGATGCATTCCAGGAAGCGGATATCGTTGGAATCACCCGGCCCATTACCAAGCAGAATTACCTGGTGCGTGATGTAAATGAACTGGAGCATGTGATCCGCGAAGCATTTCATATCGCGACCAATGGAAGACCCGGACCTGTTTTGGTGGATTTGCCCAAAGATATGTTAAACACCAAAGGACGCTTTTCCGGAATGAAAAAGGTAGATATCCCCAGCTTCAAGCCCACCGTAAACGGCCACCATCCGCAGATTGCCAAAGCTGCCGAAATGCTCAGCAACGCGAAAAAGCCGTTGATTTATGTGGGTGGCGGAGCCATTCTTGGCGAGGCTTGGGAAGAGGTCACCGCATTTGCAGAACGGATGAACATCCCTGTTACCACCACGCTGATGGGACTTGGTGCATTTCCCGAAAGCAAGCCGCAGTCGCTTGGAATGTTAGGCATGCACGGTACATGGTACGCGAATATGGCGATGACCGAATGTGATGTGCTCATCGCAGTAGGTGCCCGTTTCGACGACCGCGTTACCGGCCGGCTTGATGGATTCTCACAGAATTCCCGGAAAATACATATCGACATCGATCCCTCATGTATCGGGAAAAATGTACCTGTTGAGGTGCCGATTGTTGGCGATGTAAAACGGGTGATTCCTGCCATCGATAAACTGGCCACGCCGCCAGAAATCTCCGAATGGTGGGATACAATCCATACCTGGCAGAAAGAGCACCCTTTGGTGGTGCCCGAGGCGGATGATAAAATCTATCCCCAGCACATGGTGAAGATGATTTCCGAGGTAACTGAAGGCAACGCGATTGTAGTGACCGATGTGGGTCAGCACCAGATGTGGGCGGCTCAGCACTACAACTACAACCATCCGCGATCGTGGATCTCTTCCGGCGGACTTGGCACGATGGGTTACGGTTTCCCGGCGGCGATGGGAGCCGCGCTGGCCTGCCCCGATCGCGATGTGGTCTGTATCACGGGCGATGGCGGATTCCAGATGTCGAGTTACGAACTTGCAACCGCCGTTGAATACAAGATCCCTGTCAAAATTGCCCTCATGAATAACAACTGCCTTGGAATGGTCCGCCAGTGGCAGCAGCTCTTCTACAACAACCGCACCAGCTACTCCGTGTTCGGTTCCAACAACCCCGACTTTGTGAAAATGGCCGAATGCTATGGCGCCGTGGGAATGCGCGCCACCAATCCCGCCGAAATGAGAGAAGTGCTCACCGAAGCGATGAAAATCAAAGACGGACCGGTACTGATGGACTTCCGCGTAGTTGAAACAGAAAACTGCTACCCGATGGTACCCTCAGGAGCAGCCCTGAACGAAATGGTAGAATCGGACGAGGAGTGCAAATGAGTACAACAACCATCACCAAAGATTCCCGGCACACGCTCTCCGTGCTTGTGAAACACAATCTCAACACCTTTTCGAGGATCATCGGCATCTTCAGTGGAAAGGGATTTGAACTGGAGAGTGTCACTTTCGCCTCCGAGGCGGAGCGCGGTATGGCCCGGATCACCATCACCACCTACGGCAATGAGGAGACTGTAGAGCAGATCAACAAACATCTCCACAATGTGATTGATGTGCTGAAGGTGACCGACCTCACCCACAAGAAATGTATTGAACGCGAGCTTGCCATTGTAAAAGTGTCGACCGCCAAGGTGGGCCGGCCCGAAATCATGCTCATTGCCCAGGCCTTCAAAGCCAAGGTGATCGACATCACAGCCGATAAGCTCGCACTCGAAGTAACCGGCAACACCGACAAGGTAGACGCCATGATCGAAGTACTGAAACCATACGGCATCACCGAGATGTCGCGAACCGGAAGCGTAGCCCTGAAACGCGAGTTCCAGGGAGCGGTGAATATTAATTGAATTGATGATGATTGCAAATGAGCAAAGGGCAAGAACTCTCCCCTCCTTCGTAAGGAGGGGCCGGGGGTGGTTCTTTCAGGCCTCTGACCAACTTCGAAATTTTTCAATTGATTTAAACCCTTATTTCAACCACCCCTAAATCCCCTCCTTGGGAAAGGAGGGGACTTTCTGTTACCAAATTTTAAAACATAACAAACCCAACAAAAGACAAAATGAAAGCAAAAACATATTACAACGGAGATGCCAACCTCGGCCAGCTGGCCGGAAAAACCGTAGCAATAATCGGCTACGGAAGTCAGGGGCATGCTCATGCACTGAACCTTAAAGACACCGGCATAAACGTGGTGGTTGGCCTTCGCAAAGAAAGCTCTTCGTGGAGCGAAGCTGAACAGGAAGGCCTCACCGTAATGCAAACAGCAGAAGCGGCAAAAGCCGGCGATATCGTGATGGTTCTGATTCCTGATCAGCATCAGGGCGATGTCTACAAAGAAAGTATTGCTCCAAACCTTGAGGCCGGAAATGCACTGATGTTTGCTCACGGCTTCAACATCCATTTTGATCAGATTGTGCCTTCGGAAGATGTTGACGTCTTTATGGTTGCCCCTAAAGGCCCGGGACATCTTGTCCGCCGTGTATTCACGGAAGGGTCAGGTGTTCCCTGCCTTTTTGCTGTTTACCAGGATGCCACCGGTACCGCCCGTGACACAGCCTTGGCCTATGCAAAGGCAATCGGCGGAACGCGGGCCGGCGTTCTCGAAACCACTTTTAAAGAAGAGACTGAAACCGATCTCTTCGGCGAACAGGCGGTTCTATGCGGAGGGGCATCCGAGCTGGTGAAAGCCGGTTTTGAAGTGCTCGTTGAAGCGGGGTATCAGCCCGAGATCGCCTACTTCGAATGTCTCCACGAGCTGAAGCTGATTGTGGACCTGATGTATGAAGGTGGCATCGAGCGGATGTACTACTCAGTGAGCGACACGGCCGAGTATGGCGGACTCTCCCGCGGAACCCGCGTAGTGGATCAGGACACCAAGAAGCGGATGAAAAAGATTCTTGATGAAGTTCAGAGCGGAACCTTTGCCGATGAATGGATGAAAGAAAACAAGGAAGGTCTTCCCAATTTGACTCGAATGAGAAATCAACTCGGAAACCACAAAATCGAGGAAGTGGGCAAAGAGCTCCGCTCCATGATGAATTGGATTCCGGGCGGCAAAGAGCAGCAAAAACCCGAACCGGAACCTGCGGAGTGATTTTTGGCGAAGATCCTAAAGTCCCCCTTTGAAGGGGGGATGAGTAAACGCGTTCAGCGATTACTCTGGGGGGATGACCACGGAGCGTTGATTGAGCACAGAGACTGTTAACAATTAATTGCTCGTACTCATCATCCCCCAGCCGCTGTCGCTGGACGCTCCAGCGTCCTCCCCCTTTCTCCCATAGGGATCCCTTCGGGAAAAGGGGGACGAAAAAACCTCTATCAACATCAAATATCATAAATCGTAAATCCATCAAATCATGCCCAAAACCATCCGGATATTCGATACAACTTTAAGGGACGGCACCCAGGGCGAGAAGGTTTCCTTTTCGGCTGAGGACAAGTTCCGTATTGCAAAAAAGCTTGATGAGTTCGGCATCCACTATATCGAAGGCGGATGGCCGGGGTCGAACCCGAAGGATATGGCGTTTTTCGAAAAGGCGAAGAGGCACTCTTTCAAAAACGCAAAAGTTGTGGCTTTTGGGAGCACCTGCCGGGCGGGCAACAAGCCCGAAGAGGATCCCAACCTGAAAGCGATGATCGAAGCCGGAACCCCGGCCGTATCGATGTT
>SLAU01000232.1 GCA_007126675.1 Balneolaceae bacterium | reverse complement strand
GGCTGTAGCGGTATATCTATATAAGCTGTTGGTCCTTTATTTTGGATTGGTTATAGAATAATACATCCACCTGTCGATAAAAGCAACCCTACAATAAAAAAAGCCGAAAATAACTTCGGCTTTTATCATATTAAGAAAATAATGCAGGTGCCTCAAAAGTATAAAAAATCAATCTTTTATACTTTTTCAACAACCAATGCTGATGCTCCGCCGCCACCATTACATATTCCGGCTACACCGATTTTACCACCGGTTTGGTTTAGAGCATTAAGTAAGGTTACCACAATTCTGGCACCGGAGCAGCCAATAGGGTGACCAATACTTACAGCACCGCCATAAATGTTAACCTTTTCAGGATCTAATTCAAGAATCTGGTTATTAGCCAGTGAAACCACAGAAAAAGCTTCATTTATTTCAAAAAGGTCAACATCGGCTTTTTTAATGCCCGCACGTTTCATTGCTATTGGTATAGCATCAGCCGGTGCAGTGGTAAACCATTCCGGAGCTTTAGCAGCACTGGCATGGCTTATGATTTTTGCGACAGGTGTGAGACCAAGCTGCATCGCTTTTTCTTCACTCATCAAAAGAACAGCAGCTGCTCCATCATTTATACTGCTTGCATTAGCGGCGGTTACAGTTCCTTCTCTGTCAAAAACAGGGCGGAGTGATGGTATTTTATCAAAATTTACTTTCCCAAGTTCTTCATCCTGATTAACCTCGGTAACATCGCCTTTTCTTCCTTTCACTTTCATCGTGATGATTTCATCGGCAAAAGAACCATTTTCATGAGCTGCTATTGCCCGTTTGTAGGATTCTATAGCGAATTCATCCTGCTGTTCGCGCGAAATATTACATTCTTTGGCACAAAGTTCAGCTGCATTACCCATGTGGTAATCTTTATAAACATCCCACAGTCCATCTTTTATTATGCCATCCTGTGCTTGCACATGCCCGAGTTTTGAGCCAAATCTGTGTTTATCAAGATAGTAAGGTACATTACTCATACTTTCCATCCCGCCGGCAACCATAATATCAGCCTGACCAAGTGCAATCTGGTCTGCAGCCATCATAATCGCTTTCATCCCTGAGGCACACACTTTATTTACAGTAGTTGAAGGCGTTTTTTCTGATAATCCTGCTTTCAGAGCTGCTTGACGTGCCGGTGCCTGGCCAACACCCGCCGTTAATACATTACCCATTACAACTTCCTGAACATCTGCAGGCTTTATACCTGTACCTTTAATCACTTCAATAATTGCAGCAGCACCAAGCTCGGGTGCTGAAAATGAAGACAAGCTTCCTCCGAATGCGCCTATTGGTGTTCGTTTTGCTTTTACTATTACAACGCTTCTCATGTTATGGTAGAATTTTGTTATTAATTAAAGTGCTTGTTTTATATCTGATATCAGATCATCAATATCTTCAATTCCCACTGATAACCTGATTAATGAGTCAAATAATCCTGTTTTTTCCCTTACCTCTTTTGGTATTGAGCCGTGCGTCATTGATGCGGGATGACTAATAAGAGATTCCACACCACCAAGACTTTCTGCAAGAGTAAAAACTTTAGTTTTGCTCATGAGTTTGGTGGCAGCTTCGATGGAATCATTTTTCAGACTGAAAGATATCATAGCACCAAAATCTTTCATCTGTTCTTTTGCAAGCTGGTGCTGAGGGTGTGATGATAAACCGGGATAATAAACTTTACCAACCTCCGGCTGATTTGTTAACCAATCAGCTAATTTTTTCGCATTCTCGACAGATCTTTCAACTCTTACAGCGAGTGTTTTTATTCCCCTCAGTGTTAAATAACAATCCATAGGGCCGGGTACAGCTCCGGATGTTTTGATTTGAAAACGCAGCTTTTCGATTACATCCTTGTTTGAAGAAGCAACCGCACCACCAATAACATCAGAGTGACCGCCCAGATATTTAGTTGTTGAATGCATTGTTATATCAGCCCCCAGATTCAGAGGCTGCTGCAGATAAGGAGAAGCAAAAGTGTTATCAACGGCTGTAAGGATTCCTTTTTCCTTTGCCAGTTCAGAAATTTCCCGAATATCAACTACCCGAAGGAGAGGATTGGTTGGCGTTTCAATCCAGATCAATTTTGTGTTATCGGTTATATTTTCCCGGATATTTTCAATATCGGTCATATCTACAAAAGTGAAACTGATTCCGTAAGGCTCAAAAACTTTCGTAAACAGCCTATAACTTCCGCCATAGAGATCATTAGTAGTTATGATGTGATCACCCGGGCGGAACATCTTCATTATTGCATCCATTGCGGCTACACCGCTTGCAAAACATACAGCTTCATCAGCATCTTCAAGCCCGGCGATAAGCTTTTCAAGTGCGGTTCGTGTCGGATTTCCAACACGCGCATAATCATAACCCTTGTGAATATTAGGTGCTTCCTGCGCATATGTTGAAGTTTGGAAGATAGGGGGCATCACTGCTCCGCTGGTTTCCTCTGTCTTTTGCCCTGCATGTATTGCTTTAGTATTGAATTTCATTTTAGAAATCAGTTTAAAAATTTAATTGCCGATAAATAAGGTCTGCTTCATCATCCATTTCAAGTTCTCTGTAAACCATATACAGCTGTTCAGCATATTGTACAGAATCAGGAAAAATTTCGGTAAGCGATTGCCAGTAAATAACCGAAAGTTCCAGAAACTCCCTGTTCTTTTCAGAGATTAAACTATCTGCGTTGCTTGACGATTCTTTCAGCATATGAAGTTGCTGAGCTGCATGAGAATGAAAAGATGCTGCCCGAAACAGACTTTCTTCTGAGCGGGAGCTCTCCAGATTTAAGCCCTTATAAATAGAAGAAATTTCATCAAAGCGTTCGATGATTTTTTCAATATCCTGTGAAGAAAAGTTTTTCTGATCTGCGATATTTTTCGAGATAGCTTTCGACTCAGCAAAGTATAGTTCAGCAGCGAGTGCTTCTTGATACTCATGACGTTCTGGGTTCTGATCTATTAAATCTTTTAAAAGAGCAACTGATTCCTCATGATCTTCTTTAAGGATGAGTGCATTCACCAGCCCATGCTTAAACTTACTGTTATCGGGATGTGCATCAATCAATTCTTGGTAAAGTGATACTGACTGTTCAAAATATCCTGATTCCAGATATAGGTATGCAAGCTTCTCGGTATATTCAGGACCTAACTCGACACCATGATCTCTTCCGGACTCAAGAGTTTGTATCGCTTTATCGGTGTTACCGCTTTTGTAGTGTGTGGTTGCCTTTAAGCTGTAGGTAACCGTACTGTCGGGAATCAGAGTAATAGCATTTCTGAAATGGGCTGTGATCCGGTCGGAATTTTGCTGGATTTGATCGGGATTATCCTGCTGCAGCAGTTTTACTCCTTCCTGTTGCTCATACGTCCATGACTTGATTAACAAGCTGTCAATTTTACTATTGTAGCGATCTGTTTGGAAACGGACTTCATCAGTAGAGTTTTTCAAACTTTTGTAATCAGGATGGCGATCAGCCGGATCTTCCTTTTCAAGAGCAATTTCATTAAGGATAGTGGCTCTAAGCAGCAGTAACTCAGTGTCGCCGGGGTTATCACGAAGTTGTTCTTCTACGGCATTATAGGCCTTCGTAAGTTCTTCGTTTTCAAGATAGGTTTTCGGATTTTCAGTAGTGCTAAATAGGGTACTGCAAGATGCTCCAAAAAAAATCCCGAAGATAAGTACGAGACTTATCATTCGGGTTTTATAATAATTCATATGATTCTGTTTAATAGCTAATTTACATTCCTGCTCTTTCCATGGCATCACGTGCTTTCTCTTCCATTCCAAGTGTTGTATATACCTGGAACAGTGCCATCCAATATTCTTCTTCTTCAGGTTTTATTTCAGCCGCTTTTTCGTAAAATCTCTGGGCTTCACGCAAGTTTTCACGGGCTTCTTCATCAAGTTCTTGTGCACGTTCATTGTCAACTGTAAAGTTACGCTGGTCAAACAGATTAGCGGCTTCGTTTTGATAAATTACTCCAAGGATGTTGAATGCTTCATGATCCTGATCATCAAGCTCAATCACTTTTTTCATTTCAGCAGCAGCAAGTTCAGTTAATTCTCTTGATTGCGCAATTAATTCGTCCAACTCATTACGCATTTCATCAAGTTCAGCTTCTTTAGCATCTCTTTCACTGCCTGATGCTCTGAGCATCTCACGTTCTAACTCAAAAGATTCTTCAAGCAGGTTGGAGATATCATTGTTGATTGCATTTACACTTTGATAAATTTGAGTACCAAGCACTCTGTATAACTGCGGGTTTTCCGGGTCTTGTGCAATCAAATCCCGAACCAGTTCAATTGCTTCGTCTGTGCGTTGCGTTTGTATGTATATATCAGCTAAATATTCAATTAGCCTCACTTCATCCGGATAGATTTCCATCGCTTCATTTAAGAGGCTTTCTGCATTTTCTAAATCTTCATCAAGGAGGTAGAGATTAATCATGAAATCATAATCATCAAACTCGGGCTCTTCCAGTTTTTCCATTGCACTTTCGTAAGCAGTTATGGCACTCTGCAGATTACCCTGGTTAAAATGTGTTGATGACAACGCAATGTAACTTAAGGCACTATCTGGTTCTATTACCGTGGCGTTTTTGAAGTTTGCAAGTGCAAACTCATCGGGGGTTGGAACAGCAGCTCTTGCGCTGTCATCAGTCAGAAAGTCTATTCCCTGGTTATGCTCAAATGCCCAAAATGAGATGATAGCTTCTCCAACATCATCATATTCATCTGGCCTTTCTTCTTCTCTTTCCATCCACTTTTTACTCTCAAGAAGTGATTTGCGTGTTTCTTCATAAATAGGCTTTCTTTCGGAAGGATCTTCTAACAACTGTGCGCTTTGGCCAAGTGCTACACCTTTATAGTAATGTGCCAAACTGTTCGTTGAATCTTCTTCTAATGCTCTGTTCGCTGTTTCTATGGCCGCTTCGTAATTACCAATTAAAATCCCGGTTTGCATTTCCTCAACTAAAGGATCAATGGTTTCACAACTCCATACTAAGAGTACAATTAGTGCAGGTATTAAAAATTTCAGACTCTTCATGTTTTAAAAGATTGGTTTCAATTATTTTATTATTAAAAAGTAAACATATTAGCAATGTATCGCAATGCAAGCTAAACCATTATCATGATTCAGATATGTAAATATCATTCATATATTATAAATGGTCTAAACAAAGATAATGTTCCAAAGAAAATTTTTAACTATGAATCACAAAATTATATCTACAGACAAAGCACCTAAAGCTATTGGTCCATACAATCAGGCAGTAATACACAATGATACTGTTTATTGTTCAGGTCAAATTGGGTTGGTACCCGAATCAATGGAGTTTGTTGATGGAGGAGTAAAAGAACAGACAAAGCAGGTTATGGAAAATCTGGAAGCAGTTTTAATGGAGGCTAATTCTAACTTCAGCAAAGTTTTGAGGTGTACCATATTTTTAGCAGACATGGATGACTTCCAGGTAGTTAACAAAGTGTATGGAAGCTATTTTAAGGAATATACACCGGCGCGTGAAACGGTTGCTGTAAAGACCCTGCCAAAAAATGCCAAAGTTGAAATCAGCTGTATAGCCTACGTGTAGAAAATTTTTATTTATACAGTATTTTATTCGTAGCCAAGCGTAAAGCTTCTTAAAACACTATTCCCCACACCGTTGATTACTGTAATCTCTATTTTGTTTTCAGTCTGAGGTTCAAAGGTGGGATTGTAGTAATAGAGCAGATCTTTTTCCGGGTCATATTCGGTTATACCGGGTATATCGTTCACTACGATTGACGAGTTTCTGTAATCAATTCCTGATTTCTGATCTACAGTTGGTAATATAACGGTATAATTTCCGGCAAGATTTTTCTCAATACGGGGCCGGCTAACAAAAGGAGGATTGGGATCGTGCAACACACGTAAATCTGCAATTTCTTCAACACCTGCACGAATTTGCCTGCCGTCAAATTCTGATTCAAGAAAGAAAAGACGATTTCTGAAGTGATCCTGAGAGTAAAGCCCAAGGTATTTTTTGTTTATAAGAGAATCTGGCACAAAGTATCCAAAGCGTAACTTTTCATAAATCGGTAATCGATCCGGTTTAAAAGTAATCTGCGGGAACCCTGATTCGCTTGTAAAATTCACATCCACAGATAATGTATCATAAAGTGCATTTTCAGGTATTTGAAGCCACATGTTTTTATCCGATGAATAAAGAGTGTAGCTTTTACCCGGTTTTAACCTGGCGGTAATTTTGTTTGAAATTGCTGTTAATTCAGTATTGCTAACCTGATCTGTAGTATTATCCCATCCAAATGGATTTTGGGTAAATCTTACAGGTGCAATTTTCTGATGGCCGGTGATCAGAAACTGCTCTTCATCAATGTTGAACAGCGGGTATGTTGGTATGGATTCGAAACTGTTTGAAGATGAAAAATTGTCGAACTCAAGTGTAAGTTTTGCTCTGCTTGTGTTCCCATAAAAATCACG
>SLAU01000116.1 GCA_007126675.1 Balneolaceae bacterium | reverse complement strand
TTGTACACACAAGAGTAAAAAAGGTGACTATTTTTACTCTCTTTTTTAGCTCAGTGAACAGAGGTTGAGAGTAACCTCTGCGAGCTAAAAAGCAGAGGAGACATCTGGAGAAGATAAATTTATTATTAGGGGTAAACTGCAATGTTAGCAAATGAACTGCTTTATTTTGTGCCGGCAGCGATTTTCGCGTTTTTGGTTACATACGTAACGATACCGGTTTTACGGCGGGTGATTAAAGCTATTAATAATCGAATAAGCTATAGCGTCACCGAACTTGGGATAGGTAATTCCACTGCATCTGTGTTGGGAATTTTTGTCTCAGTACTGGCCACATTTTATATATGGGGCGGAGCAGATTTTGTTAATTCCTATTCTTATTTAGTTGCGGCAATCTTACTGTTTTTATTGTCCGGTTACAAGCATGGTTTATTTGGAATGGGGAGATTCAATGATCTTTTTTTCCAGGTTTCTGCTGCAGCTGTTTTAGTTATGGGTGCCGGTATGAATATCAATGAATTGGGAGGTCTTTTAGGAGTTGGTACTGTGCCTTATCCGATTGCAGTATTAATATCAATTACCTTTATCCTGGCGTTTTCACATTCTCTCAAACACTTAAACAGAATGAGTGGACTCTCTGGTGGTGTTGTTGTGATTGCTTCAGCTTTTATAGGAATGTGGTTTTGGATGGCCGGAGCTTTTGGTTTTGCTATGCTCTCTTTGATAATTTCAGCTTCTGTGATTGGCTTTTTGGTCTACAACTTAAATTCCAAGAGCTTTAATTTAGGCACAACCGGCAGTAAAACTATAGGTTTCATACTCGGATATTTATCTCTGAACTTTCTGATTACTAATGCATCTGTTGCCGGTGAAGCTGTTCATCTTGAAAATGGAATTGTATTTGTGGTCGCTTTAATGATTGTGCCTCTTCTTCTATCAATTTTGAATATGATGAACGTATTCTATCAAAAAATTGAGTCAGATAATCACAAACTATATGACCTGAATGAGCTGGTTGATTTGGGTTTAGGGGAGTACCACATTTCTTTTTTTCTCTGGATAATTAATATTTTTGTGGTGGGACTTGCTTTCTCAACAATGATGCTCGAAATAAATATGCAGGTAGCCTTGCTATTCGTAACAGGTTTTGCACTTTTGTATATAATGCGAGCAGTTGTGATCTACAGTGATAAACTGTTCAACATAGGAGGAACAAGGCTTCTTAAACAAGATTGAGTTGTAAGAGCAAGAAGAGATTTTGAACAACTATTATTAAGCTTCAGAGTCGCTTTTGCTCGTAACAGGTATTCCCAATACGATTTTAACCTTTTCTGTCAGGTCAAAAGAATTCTCATCCATACTGCTTTTCAGGAACTTTTCTCTTGCATGCTTTGCAATATTGAGAATATGAAGAAATAGCGCAGCTCCAAGCACAGATGAGGCGAGAATCGGCCAGCTTAACCATACAATGAGCAGACTTATGGTAGCAAGGGCAATTATTGAGATACTGCTGTAGTATATAAAAGCAATATTATTGAGTGAGTTCATATTAAGGTCTCCGTTACAAAGGCACTTCTTAAGCATTTTTGGGGTATTTGTGTAAAATAAGAGTACTACTGGTATACTTTGTTTCAAGAATATAGATAAAAAAATCAATATTAGAAAATTCTAATGTAAGTTTTTTTTGATCGTGCCGGCTATTATTTGAAAAAGCTTGTTTTTAAGCGATTGAGTGAGAATATTATATAACTAAGACATCCAGATTTTTATAGAATTGGCAAAATTAGTGATTTCAAATTATCAATCATGTAATGACGATAAATTTATTGCATGTAAAAAGAGAGGCTCTCATGTTCTATTTTGAAAACACTCAATATAATGCTCACATCAGACAGTAGTAAGTTTGTCGGCACAAAAAATGAACTAAAAAGAAATGTAAAATCTGATAAAAACTTGACCACTAATGAGGTTTGTCAAAATATTCCAAGAAAGATAAATAGTAGTTTTGAGAAAAAATTAAGAGCAAATTAGGTGACATAGTTTATTCATATGTTTTATAATTAGGTAAATACACCTATAGAATAAAAATAATCAAGAACTTGTTTTTTTTAAGTAAGCTAAAAACTGAGTTGAATAATCTGTAAATATTGGAGTTAACTATAAAATTTAGTAAAAAGTAATATAGAGCAATCGATATTCGTTTCTGTATTATCTCATAAATTTATATTTTATCTGTATCACTTAAGAGGTAAAAATTTTGTTCTCTTGATTTAAGCTAAGAATTTTAAATAAACACAACAAAAGAATGGACATAAAATTTGTTAAACGCTCACAAATAAAAGCAAGTAAAAGAAGATCATCCAAATTTAAACCACTAATGGACGCGCTTGATAAGCTTGAGCCGGGTGGCCAGGCTGTGGAAGTTTCCTACAATAATGATAAGACCGTAAACTCTATGAGGACAGCGGTTTATCAATACAACCAAGAGAATAATGTAAAGATTAAAAGTGGCAAAGATGCCAGTAACAAGAAGATCTATTTTTACAGAGAAAAATAAGATCATTTTAAAATTCTATAAAAAGCCACGCTAACTGTTGTGGCTTTTTTTATATCACGAAATTAAATAGCCCTTTGCCAGTTCTTTGTATTTGGCAGCCTGATCAGATATCCAATGTTCATCTTTATTTAACTCTATTGCCAAGAGTTTGGCAACATCTTCAGCCATTTCAATACTTGCCCTGGCATCCAACAGTAATGCTCTTGTTCTTCTTGAAAGCACATCTTCTACGGTTCGGGCCATTTCTTTTCTTGCCGCCCATATTACTTCTGCAGGCCTGTACGGCAGACGGGGGTTCAGAGGCTTATCCCAGCCGGCATTATTTTTTTCAATTTTATGAAGGGATGGCGAATCAGAACCGTAGTTTCTGTAGGGATCTTTTGGATCAGTATTTTTAAGCCACCCATGTAATCTGAGATTTTCAGTAACCGACTTTTTCTCTTCAACACCGGCAACTACTGCTGCTTCATCGATGGTATCTTCAGCCATTTTACGATATGTTGTCCATTTACCACCGGTAATGGTTATCAGTCCGGAAGGATCAATGATCAGGGTATGATCTCGGGATATTGCGGATGTGTTTTTTCCCTTTCCTGCACTTACCAGCGGACGCAAGCCGGCAAATACACTTAATACATCTTCAGCCTTGGGAGTGCCCGTGAGGTACCTGTCGCAATGTGTGAGTAAGAAATCTATCTCTTCGTCCAACGCCCGTGGCTCAAGAGACACCTCACTAACCGGAGTATCGGTAGTTCCCACAATTACTTTGTTATGCCATGGTACGGCAAATAATACGCGGCCGTCATCGGTTCGGGGAACCATTATTGCACTCTCGCCCGGTTGAAATTTTTTATCAAGCACGATATGAATTCCCTGGCTGGCCTGTATGATTGGGGGTGTGTCTTTATCGTCCATTTGTCGGATAGAATCTGTAAAGACACCGGTTGCATTGATTACTGCTCTTGCATTTACATCAAAATTGTTTCCGGATTCTTCATCTTTAACCTTAACACCATTTACAAGATTATTTGATTTCAGGAGTCCTGTAACTTTAGCATAATTTAGACCCACACCATTATGATCATGAAATGTTTGAAGCAGATTTATTGCAAGCCGTGAATCATCAAACTGTGCATCGTAATAAATTACACCACCATTCAATCCTTTAGGTTCAAGAGTGGGAATATACTCGAGTGTTTTTTTAACTGATAAATTTTTGGACGGTCCGAGACCAAGATCACCTGCCAGCTTATCATAAATCTTCATTCCGATACCATAAAACGGCCCCTCCCACCAGTCGTAATTGGGAACTATGAATGACTGGTTTTTCACAAGATGCGGAGCATTTTGCATCAGCAGGCCGCGTTCTTTTAAAGCTTCCAAAACAAGTGAAATATTCCCCTGCCTCAAATATCGTACACCACCATGAACCAGTTTAGTGCTGCGGCTGGATGTACCTTTCGAGTAATCGTGTTGTTCCAGCAAAAGTGTTTTGTAACCTCTTGAAGCGGCTTCAACAGCTACACCAAGCCCTGTTGCTCCCCCTCCGATAATTACAAAATCCCATATTTGTGTTTCGTCCTCTAGCCTGCGTAAATTTTCGTCTCTGTTCATAAGTAGTATCGGTTAATCTTCGGTTGACCATTCTTTAGCTCTTTCAACTGCACGATGCCAATTATTTAAAAGCTTTTCACGCTCCTGCTGTTCCATCTCTGGCTCAAAGGTTTTATCAATCTGCCATTTTTGGTTAATTTCTTCAACATCTTTCCAAAACCCGACTGCCAGGCCTGCAAGATAAGCTGCCCCAAGTGCAGTGGTTTCTGTAACTTTTGGGCGAACAACCGGTTTGTTCAGAATGTCGGCCTGAAATTGCATCAACAGATTGTTCACGGATGCACCGCCATCTACCCGCATTTCTTTTAGTGTTATTCCGGCATCTGATTCCATTGCCCGCAGCAAATCTGTACTCTGGTAAGCTATGGACTCGAGAGCAGCCCTGGCGATGTGTGACCGGTCAGTTCCACGGGTTAAGCCGATGAGAGTACCTCTTGCATATGGGTCCCAGTGCGGAGCGCCCAGGCCTGAAAAAGCAGGCACAAGAAATACTCCATCATTATCCTTAGCCTTTCGTGCAAGTGATTCAATTTCATTTGAAGAGCGTATCATGCCCAGTCCGTCTCTTAACCATTGAACTACTGCACCTGCAATAAACACACTTCCTTCAAGCGCATAATGTACTTTTCCGTCAAGTTCCCATGCGATGGTGGTAAGCAGATTATTTTTGCTTCGGATTGGTTTTTCTCCGGTTTGAAGCAGCATGAAGCATCCGGTTCCGTATGTATTCTTTGCCATACCCGGCTGAGAACAAACCTGTCCGAACAGTGCCGCCTGCTGATCGCCGGCAATTCCGGAAATTGGCAAACGTCGTGCAAATATATCACCGGAAGTTTCTCCGTACACTTCACTGCTGGATCTTACATCAGGAAGCATCGATTCCGGTATATTCAGCAGTTCTAGAATCTCCTGATCCCACTTGTGATCAAAAATATTGTAAAGCAATGTACGGCTGGCGTTTGTCACATCGGTGGCGTGAACCTTGCCGTCTGTTAATTTCCAAACCAGCCAGCTGTCAACCGTGCCAAAAATCAGATCACCATTCTCAGCTTTTTCTCGGGCTCCATCAACATTATCGAGTATCCATTTTACTTTTGTGCCTGAAAAATAGGAATCGAGAATCAGACCGGTTTTACTTTGAAACATATCAGCATGGCCTTCTTTTCGAAGCTTGTTACAGATTGAAGCTGTTCTGCGATCCTGCCATACAATTGCATTATAAACCGGTTTTCCTGTTTTTTTATCCCAAACCACAGTTGTTTCGCGCTGATTGGTAATACCGATTGCAGCCAATTCATTAGCATTTACATTTGCCCTTGATACTACTTCGGCTGCTACGCCCACTTGTGATGACCAGATTTCAGATGGATCATGCTCAACCCATCCTGGTTTAGGAAAAATCTGTTCAAACTCCTTTTGTGCAACTGAAACAATTTCACCCTTTTTATCAAAAAGAATTGCCCTTGAACTGGTTGTGCCCTGGTCTAACGCGAGAATGTATTTCATTGTGGTAGCGGTTTATTTAAAAATTACAAGCTCCTTTGAAAGTTGATGTGAAAGCTGATCAACCGAATTTGATTCCTTAATATAGCTTCTCAAATTTAAAAAATGAATTTAAGCAAGAAACGGTTCCAGTAAATAGATATCAGGATGTTATTGCCAGTTAGTAACTTCATCAACCCCGGCCCACTCCAAATACATCGATCGAACTTCTTCGATTTTTTCTGGAAGTAATTCGAGATCCCAATCCGAAGTGTCGATAGCAGGGTAGATATGTGCAGTACATTCCCCGGGACGAGCATAAAGATCATCATCACCACTCAGCTTATTATTACCCTCAAAATAGATCGGTACGATTGGATATCCCAGATCAAGAGCTGTCCGAAATGCACCTTTTTTAAACTCACCGATTACTCCTTCATGTTTTCTGGATCCTTCGGGAGCAGCAAAAATTGAGAGATTTTGTTTTTTCACTCTTCGGTAAGCTTTCTTCAGGCTTTTAACAGCTTTTTCAGAATCTTGCCGTTTAATAAATACCTGTCCGGTTAATCTGCCCATGATGAAAAAAAGCGGGTTATACTGGAATTCCCATTTTGCGACAAATCGTACTCTTGGTAATCCAAGGGCAAGAATTGTTACTAAATCAAGTGTTGAGCTGTGATTTGAAATAAATACTGCCGGCACAGGGATTTCGTCAGCGTGCTGTTTTACGTGGAATTTTATGCCAATTATCCAAAGAGTGGTATAGGCGAGGATTGGTGCAATTTTTTCAATGATAAAGTTTGAAAGCCTTCCGAAAGAAAATACCAGCATCACAAGGGCAAATGGTACGAGCAGCAGAAGCAT
>SLAU01000155.1 GCA_007126675.1 Balneolaceae bacterium | reverse complement strand
GCCCCGATCAGATCAGCCATCTTTAACAGATGTAATGATTTTTCCAGAACATAGGCGCCATAGGCTCCCATCAGCTGAGTACCATTTATGAGGGAAAGCCCGTCCTTGGGTTGCAGATCAATAGGTTCAACATCATTCTTCTTCAGCACATCCATGGCCGGAAGTGTGCCGGTTCCCTCCTGATTCCAAAATTCACCAAAACCAAGCAGGGGGAGAGACATGTGCGCAAGCGGAGCAAGATCACCTGATGCGCCAACACTTCCTTTTTCAGGAATCGCCGGTATCCAGTCGTTTTCAAGAAAAAGCATCAGCCGGTCAAACGTTTTTTCCGAAATACCTGAATAACCCAGTGCAAGCGAATGAACTTTTAACTGAAGCATCAGCCGGGAAATATCTTTTGGCACCAGACTGCCCACACCAACCGAATGCGATAAAATCAGATTACGCTGCAGCTGTTTCAGATTTTCATCGCTTACACGCTGCCCGGCCAGGGCTCCGAATCCGGTATTAATTCCGTAGTAGGCATTTCCATCTTTAAGTGCTTCATCAACTATTGTTCTGGATTTTAAGAGCAGAGGTTTGTCGCTGCGTATTGCATCGATACTTTTTTGCAGTTCGGAGTATAAATTTGAGATCCTTATCGGCTCCATCGGGATATGGCAGTTTATTATTTTTGTGTAAGGTACAATTTACAGGAGATAGTTTTTAAAAATGCGACGGGATTTCCTGATAATAACTTGATAAATGCGCGATTGATAATGGTTTGCAACAGCCATAGTTAAGTGGAAAAGCGCTTCCATGGAAATTTATAAAGTTTTTGCATATTAAAACCGTGCTTTTTTATGAATTATTGATCAAAAATTGAATATTTACAGTTATCTTATAGGGTGAATATGACTTAAATAATCACAATAATTTAAAACTGAATTACTGACTACCATGGCAAACACCAAAAATTCAAAAGGAACTATAGGTATTTTAACCGGCGGGGGAGATGTACCCGGCCTGAACCCTGCAATCAGAGGTGTAACGCTCCGGGCTATTCGTGAGGGTTACAGGGTTATTGGAATACGCCGCGGCTGGGGCGGTCTCGTTGATGTAGTTCGAGACAAAAAAGCAGATAACAGCAAAAACTTCATTGAGTTAACTGCTGATATTGTTGATAAGGCTGGAAGAACCGGCGGAACATTTTTGCATACATCCAGAACTAATCCAAGCCGTGTACAAAAACAGAATGTTCCTGACCATTTGAAAGACTCTTACACCGATGATGTAAATGATCTGACACCGGATGTTATTAAAAATCTTGAATTTATGGGTATTGACACTCTGATTCCGATTGGTGGTGATGATACACTTAGTTATGGTGTTCGTATGCATAAAGAAGGGGTGAATGCAGTAGCAATTCCTAAAACAATGGATAATGATGTTCCTGGGACTGATTACTGCATCGGTTTCAGCACATGTGTTACCCGAACCATACAGCTTGCCAATGACCTTAGAACTCCGGCGGGTTCGCACGAAAGATTTCTTGTGATGGAAGTGTTTGGCCGATATGCAGGATTTACTGCTATGCTGCCTACAATGGCCGGCGCGGCGCATCGCTGTATCATTCCCGAGCACGAATTTGATGCGGAACAGCTGACCGAGCTTCTGGTTGAAGACAGGGCAAAAAACCCCAGCAACTACTCGATGGTACTTGTTTCGGAAGGAGCAAAGCTAAAAGGCGGGGATATGGTTTTTGAAGGTGGCGAAGCAGATGCTTATGGCCACAAAAAACTTGGTGGAATCGGGGACCTGGTTTCAGAAAAGCTAAAAGAATATGCGCCTAAGTATAACAACGGGCACGGTATCAATATTATTAACCAGAAACTGGGATACTTGGTGCGGGGCGGAGATCCTGATGCGATCGACTCGATCGCTCCTATGGCATATGGAAACCTGGCTTTTGACCTGGTTCTGCGAAAGGATTTTGGTAAGCTGGTAGTATTAAATAACGGCAGATATACCAATATCCCGATCGAAACTGTTACCAGCCGCAAGAAAGTTGTAAATGTTGAGAAACATTATAATACTGAGCGTTTACGTCCATTCTATAACAGCTTCGAAAACCAGCCGATGTTTATCATGGCCAGTGAACTGGAAGATTAAACGGCACTGCAAAAGCGCTCACAAATTTGTGCAGTGTTTAGCTGAGTCAAGCGCTTGAACTTGAGGTTCGCCTTTAGTTCTAAGTCATTTTGATAAGCCCTCCGGGAGTTAAAAACCTTCCGGAGGGTTTTTTATTTAGGTTAGCTTGCATACCAAAGTGATCTCTGAATCATTAAAAGATCACATGCCGAACAAATTGCCAGGCTAAAATCAGAGATACTACCACTTTAATCACCGTGCCGACTAAAAAGCCGATAAACGATCCAATTGCTGCGCGAAGGGCTTTATCAGATTTTTGGCCTGCAATCAGCTCTCCCGCAAAAGCTCCGATTATTGGCCCAAAGATTATCCCAAATGGCGGGAATAAGAACAATCCCACTATTCCGCCAACAATACAGCCAACCATTCCATACCGTGAACCGCCCATCCGTTTACTGCTCACAGCAGGGATGATGTGCTCGAGTGAAACGACAACTACCACAACCAATCCCCAGTACAGGTAGAATGTGAGACTGAATGACGATTCCGGAAGCAGAGCTGCCAACAGAAGGGCAATGTAACTAAGCGGCGGTCCGGGCAGAACCGGAATAAATGAACCAATAATGCCGGCAAGTATTAATACGGTTCCAATCACCAAAATTAAAATTTCCATTATTTACGTATATAAGAAAAAGAATTAAGAAGATTTTTAAGGCGCTGTAATTGTACTATTTCAGAACCTGAGTTTTTAATCATACGGTAAAGATATTTTTTTGTTTATTTATCCTCTTTCAAAGCACAGAGCCCCAGATTTTTATGAATTATTTTGCCATTAAATCATCAAAATCGAGAACTGATACTTTCTTTCTAAGCTTTGATAGCTGTAAATGACCAAATATACTCGGAATCTGTCTCGTCTCAGGTGTGTCTGAAAGTCAAAAATATGGCATTGAGATCAACTCTGGCCTACATTTATTGACTTATGGGTAAGTATTAATTTTTTCTATAGCAGAATGAGCCCAAAATTGCATCTCATTTTTTTTTATTACGATAAATTTGATTAGATTTTAGCATTCAATTTCAGAGAGAGTAAGAGTGAATAGAGAATAAAAAAGATGCTTAAGGAGTCATTAATGAGAGTTAATTAAATTGATATATGATTAATTTTAATGCTGTAAAAAGGAGTCGGGGTAATTTATTTGAACTCGTTCCAAAAGAAAATTTAACATTACTTTTGGATACAGTCGAGAGTATCAACAGGGCTGTAGAGTATAAAACTATTTTATCCGAAAGTATGGAGGCAATTCGTATTGTGATGAATACGGAAGCCAGCTCACTGATGCTGATTGATAAGGAAACCGGCGAACTACAGGTAAGTGTCCCAACCGGATCTGTGAAAGATCAGATTAGCGGAATTCGAATCCCGAAACATAAAGGTATAGGCGGATGGGTGGTGAAAAACCGGAGCCCCTATATCGCTAATAATGCTTCTGAATCAGATCTGTTTTACGGTGATTTATCAACGAACTTTCATACGCGTAATCTGCTGTGCGTTCCGCTTTTTAACACCAGAGATGAAATCATCGGGGTATTACAAGCTGTTAACCGCAGAAGAAACGAGAACTTCACGATTAAAGATATTCCTGTTTTCCAGGCGCTTGCATCCCATATAGCTCTTGCTGTTGAGCGTGGAATGCAAATCGTTCAGCTAACAAACATGGCTCAGGAAAAAGATACACACCTGAAAGAAACCCACCATAGAATTAAAAACAACTTCCAGGTTATAACTTCTCTTGTTGAGCTTATTTTATCGGATATCCAAAATGATTCTATCCGTGATAAGCTGGTTGATCTTCAGTCAAGAATACACTCTATGGCTCATGTTCACGAAATGCTATGCAGGCAGGAAGGATTTCGTAATGTTGAGCTGGGTCCGTATCTGGATCAGCTGACTGAGAAAATTAACATGATGATGAGTGACCGGTTTACTCAGCCACAGGTTCATTTTACGTGCGATGACGTTGAAATCTCTGCTGAAAGAGCACTGATGGTTGGGGTAATTTTAAATGAACTCCTTATCAATATTTATAAGCATGCATTTGACGGCAGCGAAGATGCAGCAATAATAAAAATTGATATATCGAGAGATGGCGATACAGCTCAATTAACTGTTGCTGATAACGGCATTGGATTACCTGAAGATTTTAATGCATCAACACGTAATTCTATTGGTATGTGGATTGTCGAGAATATGCTGAAAAAACTCGATGCCAAAATGAATATCCGCCAGATTACCGGCGTAGAGTTTATTATTACCTTCCCTGTTTAGTGGTTTTTTTGTGCTGATTTTCATTATTTGTTTGGGTTATGCTCGATTCCATAATCACTTATTTTGAAGACCTGCCAACTGTATGGCGCGCATCTATCCTGATTGGCGGCATCTTCTTTTTCTGGGTACTCGAAGGAGTGATCCCCCTGTTCCAGTTTGCCTATAATAAGGTGCGCCACGCGGGTATCAATCTATTGTTTACCTTTTTCGCGGCCGTAATTGGATTTGGCCTGGCGGGTGTACTCTACTTTACATCATATTGGGTAACCACGAATGAGTTTGGCCTTCTGCAAATCATGGAGATGCCGCTTTGGCTGAAGATAATTATCGGCGTAATGCTTCTTGATTTTATCGGGGCATGGCTGGTACACTGGGTGGAGCATAAAATAAAATGGATGTGGAAATTCCACCTGATTCATCACACCGACACCACCGTGGATGTAACCACTGGTCTGCGTCATCATCCGGGGGAGATCCTGTTTCGGATCGGATTTACCATCATGGGTGTGTTTCTTGTGGGTGTGCCGATCGGTATCGTGATGCTCTATCAAAGCCTTTCGGTGCTGTTTGCTCATATCACGCACGCCAATATCAATATGCCGAAAAAGATTGACCGTGCTCTTTCGTGGGTTTTTGTAACGCCCAACATGCACAAAATCCATCACCACTACACCCAGCCTCTTACCGATACCAACTACGGAAATATTTTTGCGATCTGGGACCGTATTTTCGGCACCTTCGCAGAAGTGGATGATATCAAGAAACTGAAATATGGCATCGATACGCACATGGACCCGGAAGAGCACGACCGTGTAAGCAGCCTGCTGAAAATCCCATTTATGGCATACCGTCCGCCGGAAGGCTCAAAGTTTGGAGAGAGTGAGCCGAAGCTTAAAAAACCGGACAAAGAATAGTCCTACCAGGGATTCTGCAGGTCTTTTTTTGTGATGGTGTGATTCCGGACGGTGAAAGCGGATTGTTCGGGACGTTTTTTAATCTGAAGCGGATCATTCCCGGCAAGACGAAATGCGAAGGCGATGGGCGTTAGAATCATGTAATAAACAAGAGAAAGCAACACGCGCGAATTAAACCAGCCAAGTGCTTCGGCAAATTTAAACCACACATTTAGTACGAAGTCACCAAATGCGGGGGAAACCAAAAATCCCACACCCAAAACCGCGGATGCAATTACCAGCGGCTGCCAGCCAAAAATCAGCCCGATTACCAAAAACCCGGTAACCATTACGAGCTGTGCTTTTACTTTATCGACAGGTTTCATATTAAGTGCTATTGTGATTGGCCACGGAGGACACGGAAATAGTCCCCCTTCGAAGGGGGTGCAGGGGGATGACCACTCGAATTATTGTTATGGTATAAGTTCTATTAAGGCTAAAAATTAATATCAACCCTTCTGTGAATTCCGTGTCCTTCGTGGCTAAAAAGAATTCTGAACTTTAGCATAGTCATTAATCTCAACCGCGAACCCATCCTAAAACAGCGTATAAATAAAAGGCGCTGCCGAAGAACCGCCGCCTATTACAAAAACCACACCCAGCAGCAACAATACTACCACCATTGGCACCAGCCAAAACTTTTTTCGCTCCAGTAAAAATCGGGTAAGGTCTTTGAGTATATCCACAGCTGAGGAATTTAAATGAACTCTTTAAGATACTATTTTCGGGGAGTATTTAAAGTAAAATGTGATTGGATTGATTAAACCTGACAGGTCTTCGGAGACCTGTCAGGTTTGTTACTTCTCAAAGTAATAATTCCCAATCACCAGCTTATCCATACCCGATTCTGTAAAACACCGGTACGCATCTTCGGCACTGCATACAATCGGTTCACTGCGCAGGTTAAAACTGGTGTTGATCAGTACCGGCACGCCTGTTTTAATTTCGAACGCTTTCAGAAGGTCGTAAAACCTGGGGTTTGTATCCCTGTTTACTGTCTGCACCCGGGCTGAGAAATCAACGTGGGTGATACCCGGCAATACGGAGCGATCTGTATTCAGCATCGTTTTCCAATCGGATTCATAGAAGTTTTCCGGCAGTG
>SLAU01000099.1 GCA_007126675.1 Balneolaceae bacterium | reverse complement strand
TTTGAAATTCGGCAGCAGCTTAATTCCCTGATTCGGGGATTTGGCGTTGCAGGTTTTCTTGATGGCGGACAGGTATGGCGAAATTTTGACAGAGTTGATGAAAGGCCGGTTCAATTTGGTACCGGAGGAGGTTTGCGATATCAATCGCCCATTGGCCCCCTCCGTATCGACATAGCATACAAATTAAATCCTCTCGATGAAGATCTGAAGCGATTTGACGGGGAAGATTTTGGAAGTGGATGGAGCAGAATTGGAATCCATTTTAGTATAGGGCAAGCATTTTAATGGAACAGAAAACCAAAAAAAATAAACTATCGCGCACCATCAAATGGATGATCGCATTTTTAGTGCTGGTCATCCTGATTGCAGGTGTACGCATATCACTGCAGAGTGATTATGTGTTTGATAAAGTACGTGATTTTGCAGTCAATCAGGCAAACGATCAGCTCAACGGTCAGCTATCTATAGATGAAATCAGGGGGGATCTGTTGTTTGGTTTTACAGTTAAAGGTGTATCTCTATTGGATGAAAATTCCGAAAGTATCCTGACTGCCGATTCAATTCAAGTTGCCTACACATTGCCTTCACTGATATTTTCGCCTCATCACCTTGACCAGTTAAGAATTGACGGAGCAAAAATTACGGCCGAGCAATATGCTGATTCAACCTGGAATTTTGAAAGAATACTGCCAGCTGCAGAACCCGGAATTGACGAACCTGACGATGACCCTCTATTCTGGAAACTCGGCAGACTGACCATCGAAAATAGCTCCGTTGCAGTTATCTCTGACCTTCTGCTACCCGATGGAAAAGTTTCCGCAGAAAATATTTCCTTTAACGGAGGTGCCGAAATGCTGCGCCGCGGATGGTACGCAAACATCAACAATTTCAGCCTGATTTTAAATGAAGAAAGGCTGCCCGAGCCCATTAGTTTTGCTTTAAATGGAACCGGAACTGATGAAAGAATCACACTTGAGAACGTGGTCATTAACAGCGGCCGAAGTTTATTAAGCTCAAAAATTGAAGTAGAAGAGATGGATCGTGTTGAGGGTGAAGCCGATCTTTCGCCCCTATCCTACCAGGATTTGGCTGCCTACATTGATGATCTTCCCCTGCAGCAGGATTTAAAAATTAATCTCGGTTTGTACGGCTCGTTTTCAAAACTGGGCATTGAGATTAATGCATCTGCAAACGGCCTCGAAAATCTGACTCTAAAAACAGAGATGGATCTCGCTGATACGGGTTCTTTAAAAATGGTTGATTTCTCCATCAATGAACTGAATCCATCACTCCTAACAGGAATTGAAGACCTGCCAACGCTAAAAGAATTACGTTTTGACGGAACAGGTACGATCCCGTTTACAGATTATGAAAACGGCGAATGGTCTGGTACACTTACCTTAAAAGAGATCAGTATCGAGGATCAAATAATTGATGAGGTTAATAGTCGCATCAGCCTTCAAAACGGTATTGCCTCTTTAATAACGGAAGTCAAAAAACAGGGGCAGCAAATAAATCTGAATGCAGATATTATTGATGTTTTTGGCACCAAGCCGGAATGGAATGGAAACCTGACAGCTGCTGATTTTAATGCAGCTGTCTGGCTTAATGATCCTGCATTCGACAGTAACCTGCCTGTTTCTGCATCCGTATCTGGCAGAGGTTTTGACCCCGGAGAACTTGAACTTGTAATGGATATTGCAATAGAAGATGGCCGTTATGGTGATCAGCATTTTGGATTGATGCAGTTTACAGGAAATGTTTCACCGCAACTCATTGCAGGAGACTTTATCAATGTGCTTGAAGAAAGCCGGATACTCGCAGACTTTAGTATCAATAACTGGCAGGGTGATTGGCCATCCTATGAATTTAATGCCGAAATGCGTGCCTTTAATCTGGCAGAGCTTGAAGGTTTGGAAAACTTTCCCACCTACATAAACGGAACACTTGCCGGTAGCGGCGAAGGATTTGATCCTGAAACGCTATCACTGTCAGCATCAGCCAAACTGGATTCAAGTTCTGTAAACAGAGAGCCTATTGAAACTCTTGAGGCAGATTTCCTGATTTCAGACAGTTTTTTGTTCATCGAAAATGCACAGCTTGAAAGCCCGATCGCAGATGCTGATTTTTCTCTTGTTCAAAATATCCTGGATCTGCAGCATCCGGATAATACTCTCAGTTTTAATGCTGTTCTGAAAAACCTGTCTTCACTGGCGCCCTTGTTTGGTGTTGATGATTTGGGCTCAAGCGGAACAGTTACCGGCCGCCTTGCACCAAATGAGGCAGGATTGATGGAGTTTAATGGCGATCTGAAACTTGAAGATATATTTGTGGATACACTTTTTACATCCGAGCAGCTTCTGGGAACTGCAAAAGCTGTATTGAGTGATGAACCGGAGTTTGAGGCGGGTGTTGAGTTTATAAATCCGGAGTTTACCGGTTATGGTTTACAGGATGTGAAAATTAATGGATCAGCAAAATTAACCGAAACTGAAATCACCGGTGATTTTGGTTTTGAGCTTGTTAATGAAGCCGAGAGCAGCATTGTTCACTCAGGAACGTTTGTGTTTGCTGATGAAAAATTCACCCTGTCGACGAACCGGTTAGATTTTATAAATCCATTCAGAAACCTGGCACTGGATAAACCGTTCGATATTCGTTTTGCAGATCAATCTCTAAGTGTCGACACACTCCGGATCCAGACTGATGATGCAGATTCCTATCTCGAAATCTGGGCACCGGAAATTGACAGCCTGAACCAGACCGTTGGTTTGAACACAAAGATGCTGAATATAGGATTACTTCAGCGCACAATTTTGGATGAAAGCTTTGCCGATGCTTTTCTCTCGGGCAGTATTTATGCCAGCAATACTCCTGATTCACTCACTTTTAATGCAGATGGCCTGCTTGAGCAGATAAAATATGAGGGAGGTGAAATCGATTCAGTACGCTTTAATTTTGATTTGGCAGACGAATGGCTGAATGCGAATATTTCGGGATGGCATCACGACTCGGCTCTTTTTGCGACTAATGTAACTCTGCCATTTATACCCGATGATCCCATGACTTTCGATGATCAGTTTTTTGACCGTGACGTAGCCGGAGAGTTTATTCTGTATGAATCAGAATTGCCCTACTGGTTCTCATTTTTACCTGATAATGATCAGCTGAAAGAGAATACCGACGGCAAGGTATTCTTTCAGGGATTTTTGGGCGGCCTCGCAGGAAACCCTGAGTTCAACGGAGATTTCAAAATAACCGATGCTGTTCTTTCGGGTGTGCCTGTAGATTCGGTGGGAATAGATATTTCATATCAGCATGATACCGAGAAAGCAGGGTTTAAAGGCGCGGTAATATCTAGGCAGAATCGTGTTTTGGATTTCAACTCTGAAGTTCCATTCAAAATAGATTTAAGAGCCATCGAAATTATTTTACCCGATGATGATGACGAAGTTTTTGTTGAGCTTGTAACAAATAATTTTAACCTCGCATTATTTAATGATTTTGCTGATCGCGAACTTGTTCGTCAAATTGAAGGGAGGTTAAACGGTTCCGTTCAATTAGCAGGCCCCATTGCCGATTTACGAACCACCGGTAATATGGAACTCTCACGCGGTTCAATGCGAATTGTGCCGGCAGGAATCACACTTTCAGAGATCGGGAGCCGGATAGACCTTCAGCCCGACAGGATGACACTCGAGCAATTTACGATGCGCAGCGGTCCGGGAAGAATCAATGCCTCAGGTTCAGTTGGCCTGCAAAACTTAACCCCGGGAGATATCGACTTCCAGTTCAGAGGGCATCAGTTCAGAGCTGCAAACACAACTCAATACAATGCCATCGTAGATTTTGATTCCAGGCTGTCAGGCACCTTTGAAGAACCCAGACTCAGCGGTTCACTCACATTTTTAAGCGGTTTTGTAAATTTGCAAAACTTCGGAGAACGCGCAGTTGAAGCTGTTGAGCTTGAGGGCGAGGAGCCTGTAGAACCCATCGCTTTTTACGATTCACTCGCTATCGAAATGAATGTAAATTTTGGGCGACAGTTCCAAATCAGAAACCGGCAGTTTCTCGAAATGGAAATTGTGCTTGGTGGAGAGGTTGATCTGGTGAAAGAGAAAAGCGAAGAACTTGAGATGTTTGGAGCTGTAGAGGGTGTGCGGGGTTTTGCGCGTCCGCTTGGCCGAAACTTCGTGATTGATGAGGCCTTCGTAATCTTTTCAGGTCCGGTTGATAATCCTGAATTGAATGTGAGAACAGTTTATCAGCCGCCACAGGCGCAAATGGATGTAAGCATATTCTACATTATAGAGGGTACTGTTCAGGATCCGGACTTTCGATTCGACAGTGAGCCACAAATGGAGCTGCAGGATATAATCAGTTATACGGTATTTGGCAGGCCGTTTTATGAACTGGAATCATGGGAGCAGGTTGTAGCCGGAAGCGGCGGCGGACCATCAGCCGCAGATGTGGCGCTTGATGTGCTTTTAGACCGGGTTGAAATGCTGGCAGCCCAGAGGCTGGGTATCGATGTTGTTCAGATCGATAATTCAAGATCCGGCTCTAATAGCAGTACCTCCATTCTTACAGGCTGGTATCTGAATCGGCGTACCTTCTTTGCTGTACTAAATGAAGTAAGCGCTAATCCAAAAACGCTGTTTTTCCTCGAATATCTGCTGCAGGATAACCTCGAACTAATCATTACTCAGGGCGACGATCCGCGACAAGGCATTGACCTCAGATGGAAATTCGACTACTAATATCACTTTTTACAAAAGAGAATCACCGGAACTACGTTATTAAATATTGAATATCATTGAATTCTATACAAAACCTGTGTTAATACATTCATAAGCTGATGAAGAGACAAAACCTCCTGTTCATTTTTTGGGGAGTGGCATTTACCAGTGTTGCGCTTTACTGGGGTGTGGCTCGCCTTATTGGCGGACATCCGATCAGCTTTACGCCGGGGCCGTGCAGCGAACCACTCACCTACACCATTGGTGATATAGACACGCGGTTTGGCATTTCTGAAAATGAGATTCATGCCGCTATGAAAAAAGCCGGATCTCTTTGGTCTGATGCAACTCAAAAAACACTGATTAAGCAAGCTGAAGACGAAGGAAAAATTTTAGTGCGATTTGTTTATGATGAAGAACAGGAGATGGCCGATAATGAATTAAGAGCACGCGAACGCATACGGAGTGAGCAGGGCGTTTTGGATAATATGCAGGCCAGATATGACAGAGACAGGGAGTCATTTGATCGCCGCTCGGAGAGATACCTGGATTTAGCACAACAAACTACCAGGGAATTAGATACGCTAAATGACTGGATTCGTGAAATTAACTCCCGCGGCGGATTTACTGATGAAGAGAAAAAAGAATACGAGCAGAGAAAAGCCGAAGTTGAAGTACTGCAGAAAAAAGTACTTGACGAAAGAGCCGCATTAGACCTGAAAGCCCGTAACATCAACAGAAAGATAGATCGCATCAATGAAATGATCGATGCAAATAACCTGCTGATTGATCGCTATAATGATGAGTTTGCCGGTGAAAACCGATTTACGAAAGCAACGTTTCAGCGGACACAAAATGGCGGTATTATTACGGTTAATCAGTTTCTAAGCAAATCAGAACTTCCGCTTGTGCTGGCGCATGAAATTGGTCACGCATTAGGACTCAATCATGTCTCAAATCCTAATTCTATCATGTTCAGCAAAATGGGTGCCCAGCAAATCTACCCTTCTATACAACTGTCTGAAGAAGATACTCAGGCAATTTTAAACCGTTGCGGATTGTAAAGACGCTTTTCTCGTTAAAAAAAGCCGGTTCGTATTATTAAGTTAACATTACCGCTTTATCATTATGTGCTGAAGATTTAACTCCAATTGAAAACAGTAACTGATCTGATAATGCACATTATGACTGCGTTGAAATTTCGTCATCACGCGCTTCCGGTAAAGAGCCTCTGTATTGCACTGTTAATCCTCTTCTATTCAGGGTTTACAGCTCCCAATGATAAAATCTTATTTGAAGAGTACAGCTACAGCGGCGTTTCGCTTGATATTTCGTATGAGACAGAAAATGCCCGGGCAACCTCATGGAAACCCGATGGCAGCAGAATTTTCGTAACCGGCAGGTTTACTGAAAATGTGGCAAGTTATGATCTTTCTGAGCCATGGAATCTTGAAACAGCAACATTCAGCGGTGAGTTTGATCTGTCAAATGAATTCGGTTCAACATCTCAGTTATCAAGAGCACACGGATTGTTTGTGAGGGATGACGGAGAAAAAATGTGGGTATTTAACCGGACAGAAATTTGGGGCTACACCCTGGAAGAGCCCTGGGAATTAACATCTGCATCCTATACTTACTACAAAGATCTCTCAGATTTTGTTGAACGCGGGCATGATTTTGACTTTACACCCGATGGCTCACGTATTTTCATCGACGACAGAAATGCACAAGCAGTACATGAAGCAACGCTGACTGTGCCATGGGATATCACCACACTGGAATGGACTTACTCGCTGGATATAAGTGATCAGGAGGATGAGGTACGCGGGCT
>SLAU01000267.1 GCA_007126675.1 Balneolaceae bacterium | reverse complement strand
TCTTCAGTGAATGAGCGGACCTCTTTGAAACGGTTTAGCATGACCTTGCGGGATTTTTGTTCGATTCCGTTCTTTGCCGGAGGACTGTGGACTTCTGTTGACATCACAATTATTGTTTTAATGAAAATTTTGGAAAAAGATTACAGCAGAAACTTTTAAGCCTTGTTATCTAATGTACTTAATCAAATACAAAGAAGAAGCGTTCTCTTAGGTTACCTGTAATCGGGATTGGGGTGATCAAATCGGCAGCCTGCATCCCAATCACTGCGCTGATTCCCATGCGCGGGAATACCGCCTGAATCTTTCAGCATTTTTGCCATGTGCATCAGGTTCCAGGTCATAAAGGTAGTATTCCGCTGGGTAAAATCATTTTCAGTCCCGCCCGATCCTTCATCCGCATACGATTTACCGGGGCCTGCCTCACCAATCCAGCCGGCATCAGACTGGGGAGGGATTACGTACCCGAGATGCTGAAGCGCGTACTGAATAGTCATCGCACAGTGTTTAATTCCATCCTCATTTCCGGTAATCAGGCATCCCGCGGTGCGGCCATAATAGATATACTGACCATTGTCGTTCAGTTTGCCGGATTCTCCATATAAACGTTCAATCAGGACCCTGCAAACGGAGCTCTCCTCACCCAGCCAGATAGGTGTTCCAATTACGAGGATATCCGAATCCATCACTTTTCCACAAATTTCGGGCCAGTCATCCTCTTCAAAACCGTGTTTGGTCATATCGGGATAAACTCCGGGCGGGATGGTGTAATCAACAGGACGCAAAATTTCCGTTGTAATATCATTTGCCTCCATAATAGATTTTGAAACATTCATCAGTGCTTCAGTGTGAGATAGTTGTCCCGTAGGTTTCAAAGTACAGTTCAGAAATAATGCTTTCAGGCCGTTAAAATCATAACCATGGCCATCACAGAGCTCTTGCTGTTTTTCATTCATTTGTATAAGGTTAAATTCGGATTGTAAACCATTCAAATATAGATGATAATTAAGAGGTTATGAATCCATCGCGGCGTAATCGGCCAAATGTTATACTCTTGTGACAGGTTGGCCCGAGAATTTCCCATTTCTTTAGTTTTAAATGATCTAACTATGCAAATTTAGGTTCATGTGGATTTTTTAGAATAGATCAGAGATAAAAGTTTCACCTTTAAAGTTATCACAATCATGAAAAAATATAAGCACATCATTCTCGGTACGGGCCAGGCAACAGGAACACTTTTGGGGAAATTGATACCAACTGGCGATTCGATCGCCGTTATTGAAGGCAACAAGGTAGGCGGGAGCTGTGTGAACTACGGCTGCACTCCCACCAAAACACTGGTAGCCAGTGCGCGCGCAATCCATATGGCACAAAGAGGCGATTTTTATGGGTTTGATGCCGGTGAAGTCACCGTAGATTTTGAGCGCGTGCGCGAGCGGATGAACAAGATTCGTAACGGCTCCAGCAAGGGGCTGGAAGGGTGGATGAACGGCGCAGACAACGTAACCCTCTACAAAGAGTGGGGAAAATTTACCGGGCAAAAGACCATACAGGTTGACGAAGAGGAGATTAGCGGTGAACAGATTTACATCAATACAGGTACACGACCGTTTGCTCCTCCGATCGACGGACTCAGTGACGTGCCGTGGCTCGATAGTGCCGGGCTGCTTGATGTAGAACAGGTGCCCGATCACCTGGTCATTTTGGGCGGCGGATACATCGGGGTGGAGTTCAGCCAGGTGTTTCGCCGTTTCGGTAGCCGGGTAACCCTGATCCAGCGGGGCGATCAGCTGATGCCACGCGAGGACAGGGATGTGGCTGATGCAATCCGTGAGTTTCTTGAAGATGAAGGGATTGAGATTCTGCTAAACGCCGATGCGGAGTCTGTTGCAGGTGATGAGAAGGAGGTAACGGTTACGCTGAAAGACGGAAAAAAGATCACCGGGAACAAGCTCCTTGTAGCCACAGGGCGAAGGCCAAACAGCGATACCATCAATCCGGAGGCGGCCGGCATCAAAAAAGATGATCGTGGCTTTATAATGGTGGATGACTACTGCCGGACCGGCGTTGAAGGTGTGTTTGCCGTGGGCGATGTGAACGGAAAAGGAGCTTTTACCCACACCTCTGTGAACGACGCCGAAATTGTGCTCGACTACCAGAACGGCGGCGACCGAGCCATTTCGCAGCGCACTACAATTTACGGGCTGTTTACCGATCCCCCGCTGGGCCGGGTGGGGTTGACCGAAAAAGAGGCAGTGGTATCAGATAAAAAGGTGCTGAAGGCCACACGCCCGATGAGCAAAATCAGCCGCGCCAAAGAGATGGGCGAAACCAACGGCTTCGCCAAACTGCTGGTAGATGCCGAAACCGACCTGATTCTCGGCGCATCGGTGCTGGGGCCGGGTGGTGATGAGATCATCAACATGTTTGCCGCCATCATGCACAGTAATATTCCCTGCCGCGAATATCGCAAGGTGGTGCTGGTTCATCCTACCGT
Organism: Balneolaceae bacterium; assembly: GCA_007126675.1. GTDB lineage: Bacteria > Bacteroidota > Rhodothermia > Balneolales > Balneolaceae > SLAU01. Next base: position 18,363 of record SLAU01000267.1, on the reverse strand, counting down.
TTCGGAACTGATGCCGTGGGTGTTGGATGGGCTGGAGCCGGTTTAATCCTTTAAGTTTTACTAATTGAGGGACTTTAGATCCTCTAATTATGAAAATTTGAAGGAATTGTATTCCCGTATTTTATATAAGCTGCAGGAATGGGAATCCAAAAGCTCTTTTCCCAAGAGCCAGCAGAGTTGTGCAAAAGTGAGAACTGTCAGCAGAGTTGACGGGTTTCGTTGCGGAGCGGAGCTCCGCACGAGTGGGGGGCTGGTTTATCTATCCTTCTTCTATGCTCAGCTGCGCCATTTTTTCACCCATCTGAACGGCAGGAACAGACGCGGGATTACCGCCGGCTTTGCGAATGATCTGCTCTTCCCGGGTATTTTGGGTAAGCACCTTGATGGTTCCGCGGAAGTTTTTCTTTCGCAGCTGCTCTACGATGAATTCCTTTGTGTAGATTTCTCCTGACATGACAATTAAAATTGTTTTGACTTTGCGCATATCGAGCTCTTCCCAGAAGAAGGCATCCTGGGCATCCGCATAAATGGCACGATATCCATCATCCATCAATGCCTTCACACGGTCAGGGTTGATGTCGATTCCCACAGCGGCCCTGTTGCTCTCTTTGAAATGTTTGAGGGCTGCCTGACCGGTTAATCCCAGCCCTATCACCAGAAATTCAGCTGCACCTACCGAAACCGGTTGATGATCCGGATGTTTTACATCCCTCTCAAAACGGCGCAGAAAGGTGTTCATACGCTGCCAGATGGGGTCCTCATAGCGAACCAGTATGGAGTTAATCACGTAGGAGATGGCAGTAAGCAAGCCAAGAATGACAATTACTTCGGACGGAATAATTCCGGCTGCTGCTGCCACAGCACCGGCAATGAGAGTAAACTCACTGTAGGCGGTGAGGGTTACCGTAGCAAGAAAACCGGTACGGGCTCGAAGTTTAAAAGCCATAAAAAGGCCGAAAAACAAAATAGCTTTTAAAGGCAGTATCAAGAGTAATACACCAATCATATAGAGTCCGGATGTACCCGGAAACCCGCCCAGTCCAATCTCCAGGAAGAAACCCACAAGAAAGGCCTCTTTAATCCCCCAGATCTTTTTCTCGAGCTGTTCCGCCTTATCATCGTTCACAAACAACATGCCCATAACAAGAGCACCAAGCTCACCGCTCAGGTTGAACCATTCGAACAGAACATCCCCGCCGATTGCCAGTGACAAGGCCATCAACAGAAGCAGTTCATCCCGTTCCACAAGGTAAAGCAGGCGGGAGAGTAACGGTCTAACCAAAGGAAGCCCGAGCAGTACAACGGCATAAGGTGAAGGTACACCGCCGCCGGCATAGGCAATGATTCCAATTGCCACTAAATCCTGTACAATCAGGATTCCAATCGAGAGCCGCCCATAGTAAGCACTCAGCTCATTCCGTGTTTCAAGCCCTTTAGCTGCCAGAACCGTACTCGAAAATCCTAGCGTAATAGACACGATCACTGCCGCCTCCACACTGAGCCCAAAGAAAAGCGAGACGGGCACAAAAATCGCAGTGGATATCGCCAGGTGTATCAGCCCCACACCCAGAACTTCTTTTTGCAGAATTCCCTTCAGGCTGATGTGCAGACCTACCGTAAATAGCAGAAAGATAACCCCAAGGTGAGCAATTTCGTGCAAAAGGCTTCCCGCTTCATAAGGCGTAAATGAAAGCCCGATTCCGGCCAGGAGGTATCCTACAAGTGGCGGAATGTGAAAGCGGTTTAAAAGTACCCCAAACAAAAAGGCTAGGCCGATCCAGACTATATCCATAAAGTAGCAATAAGGTTAGTACGCAGTCAACTGTTTCAAAGGCAGAATATAGGAATGTTTATGCAGGTATTGAAAAGGAGGGTATTATAGAAAGTGAACCGAAGCATCAGACCTCCAAGGTTTCCTAAACCTTGGAGGTCTTGGTTGATATCACCTCTCCATCTTCACAAACTGTGCATTGATTGCCAGAATTACTGTAATTTTATGCCATTACGAAATTGAAATATGGTTGTGCCTATAATTTCTGTCAAATTAGTTTAAGCGTACGGTAAATTTTTGGAACGATATCAGCCTCACCAGCGGGTTTGGAGAAACGCATACAAATGAAGCTTTTTATCTTTGGTAATGAGAGTTGCCTGATTTAACAAAGCGGTAGCCGCGATGAATCTGTCGGCAGGATCCTGGTGAAAATTTCCGGGTAGCTGAGTTAATTTCAGGCAAATATTTACGTCCAGGTCAATCCATCTCAATGAAAAATATGAACCGGCTCACTGATCACTCATCATCTGTATGCAGTTCATGTGCATACCCATCATTGGTGATTGTTCAACCATTTCTCGCATTTGATCGCGATCAAAATCACCATTCTCCATCATGGCTATCATTTGCTGCATATGGCTGATCATCTGATTTCTCTGTTCAGGCTCATTCATCATTTCTTCCATCCGGTCGAGCATCATATCCCGGTCTCCGTTCATCATTGATGAGTGCATCCGTTGCATCATCTGTTGACGCATTTCTGGATTTTCCGCCATCTGGGTCATCATAGCTTGTCGATGGTCAGGGTTTTGCATCATCTGATTCATCATCGCCTGCATCTGCTCTGGATTTTGCATCATTTGGGACATTTGTCTTTCGTCCATCATATGGTGCCGTTCTCCATCCTGTGATTGATTGCATTGCGCAAGAATCAGAGGAAGACTTAGAAGTAGTAAAAATGTGATTGTTTTCTTCATCGCATGTCTCCTGTTATTTATTCAAAGTTGTATTAGTCTTTCAGATCTTTTTTTCGCTCTTCAAACTCCTTTTTGGTAATCTCTCCGCTGGCATAGCGTCGCTTTAAAATCTCCAGTGGGGATTCACCCTGTTTTTCGGCAGGAGGATTACCGGTGCTATTTTTCATCAGTATTCTGATTAGAACTACGACAAAAGCGATAATCAGAATCCACCAAAAAATCATCATCCAGCCTCCTCCAAAAAAGTGAAAGTCATGCATGGTACAGTATGTTTAAAAGATTGCAGTTCATTTGTTTAACAAAACTTTTACTCAATTCGGTCAATTATAGATTATGTTTACAGAGCAGTAAATTCTAACAGTCGTATTTTAATATTTCCGGTTCCTGAAAATGCAAATCCGGTTCTGCCCGGTTCCATCTCATCGGCGTGAGTGTGAACAATGGTGCTGCCGTTCTGGTAGCCGTAAAAATGCCGGCCGGAGGCTGTGACTCTGAAGGTGTGCCATCCATCGGATTGAATACTGCCAGACCCAAGAACATTATCAGAGCCGTTGATGATTTGTCCCTGCGACAGTTCTCCGCCGCTCATTCGGATATACTGGTAGTTCTCACTGTCGCGGTAGTGATGGATCAGCTTGAACTCTCCGTCAAAACCGGACAGGTTTACTTCAGCCCGGCCATCGATGGTTCGCAGGTCGCCGCCCGTGTGGATGAAGGTCATCTCAGAAGGGGCCGTCAATTCGAGGTGGGAGCGACCATCCTCGCGGCCGGTGCCTGATTCAATGTCGCCATCCCCATCAATGGTGAAATATTCAGCGAGTGCTTCTCCGGCACCGGCGCCGATTCGCCAGGTCCACGAACCGTCATCCCGGATTTCAGGCCCGGCCTCTTCACGGAACTGTGCAAGACGCTGCTCCAGTTCTTCAATCTGCTCACCCAGCCGGTCAATTTCCCCTACAGCAACACCATGCTTGTACACCAGCTCGGCTCCGCGTTCACCTGTGTACCAGAGCATTCCGGCTTCGCCAAAGCCGATCAAAACAAACAGCGGCAACAAAAATCCTTTTTCCAGCTCTTTCCACCAGGTAACAAACCGGATGGCGGTAAAAACGAGGAAGTAGATCAGCGTATAGAGCGCCCAGTCTTCGTGGGTCGTTACCACGGGTATGGCGTCGCCGGTTACCGACACGGTTTCAACTGCACGGCGGCCTGACCAAAACGCAGCGATCAATCCCATCGAACCTGTGGCATAAAGTGCAAGCACCGCTTTTTGAAGCCAGCTCTCATCTTTGAAATAAAGCCGGGCTGCGTCAAAAAGTACAGCAATCACAAGCAGTGCTATTGGAAAGTGAACAACTAAGGGGTGTATGTTGGGAATCCAGTCGGGGATCATGGGTTTATTAATAGGTTTTTGGGCTTAAGGATAAAAGATCAACCTGTCAGCACCTACCAGGTCTGACAGGTTGTGAGTCGACGCTGACAGGAGGTCCAGAAAATCACTGGACCACGCTGTCAGGTCTGGCTCTAAGAAAGCTTAGCCCTCCGCATCAGCATGGCGTTGATGGCCACGATCACCGTAGAGGCGCTCATAAAGACGGCTCCCACGGCCGGGGTTAACAGAATCCCAAAGCCGTAGGCAACGCCGGCGGCCAGCTCGAGCGCGTGTGGACACGCCATCACGAGCACCGTCACCGTGCGAACGAGTGCAAAATTGAACTCGAAGCCGATGAGGAGCCAGGTAACCAGCGTGACCGATCCGGCCCCGATGGCGATGATCGTGAGCCATAAGGCCGCGCGGTCGGCGAGGTTCTGAAACTTGCTGCGCAATTTCGATCCACAGCCGGAATATAGTAAAGTTCCCGACCCTTATTATGGCGGGATGGATGGTTTCCAGAATGTGTTCGATGTTCTGAAACGAAGCAGCGAGTCTCTGCTGGATAAATTGGAAGAAAGAAATTGAAAATTAATCGGCTTAGTGCAGTATTTAAATTTTGCCGGCATTAAACATATCATCGTAAGCCAGTTGGCCAAAGGGTATATTTTCATCATTCGGGCTCAATCTTGTATGAAAAATCAATTCAACCCGATCCGGCTTTTGTTTGATCAGCTCATTTACCAGCACTGCATTTTGAAAAACCCCGCCACTAAAAGCCAGCCGCTTTAAACCTGTTACATCACTTATTTTATAGACCATTGACGCCAGGCTGTGAAAAACACCTGCGGCAATCTCATGGGGATGCTTACCATTTTTCAGATCATACAGAACACCGGATAAAAACGGTTTCCAGTTGATCACGCCATTTTCAAATTGAAACTCATAATAAGGTGGGTTTTTCCCGTTGCAGCCCCGTGCCATAGTTTCCAGTTTCATGGCTACTTCTGCTTCGTAGGTATTGTGTGTTCCGGCCCCCAGCAAACACCCTATGCCATCCAGAAAGCGACCCATTGATGAGGTTGAAAGTTCAGGTGGTGAATCTGCCAGTTTTTGATAATAGTTCCATACCTTTTCATTAAAATGCCTTCTTAACAGCGTTTCTGCTTCCGAAAAATCCCGAAGCAGCGACAACGCAGACAACCGGGGCTCTAAGCTCATTTTATTCCCGGAAAGATGTGAAAAATACCTCATGTGCATTATTCGCCGGAAGCTCTTTTTACTTTTCAAAAACACTTCACCGCCCCAGATCTGTCCGTCATCTCCGTAACCTGTTCCGTCCCAGATAAAACCGAGTATCTCTTCTGATTCTTGAAGGCCGTGTTCAGCAAGTACGGCGGCAAAATGTGCTTTGTGATGCTGAACAGTTAACAGTTCAACTTTCTCATTTTCGGCTATTTTCTCTGCCATCGCCCTGCTGAAATATTCCGGATGGGCATCCGCAAGAATTTTTTCCGGTTTAAATGAATAGAGATTTTGAATATGATGCAGCGTGTGTTGAAATGCTACCTGAGAGTCGTACGATTCCTGGTTTCCCAGAAACTGGCTAACAATCAATTTTTGTTTGTCAGCAAGGGCAAATGCTCCTTTCAGATCAGCACCGGCAGCCAATACCGGTTTACGAATTTTTTTAAACGGGTGGGGATGATAATTGGGTGCCAGGCCGCGGCTTCTGCGAAGAATAATCCGGAGATCCCGGCTGCTGAATTGAACAACACTGTCGTCCTGCGGGATTACGATATCGCGGTCAAACGTCAGGATGTAATCGGCAAAATTACCCAGGTATTTTAATGCCTGATCATCTTTATAGACGATGGGAGAACCGCTCAGGTTGGCGCTCGTGGCAATGACCGGCCGCTGAATATTTGCCATGATCCATTCAAAAAGCGGGCTGTAGGGAATCATCACACCAACAGTGCCAAGTCCGGGGGCAACGGCCTCGCCGCATAGTCCGGTGGCTGGATTTTCTTTTCGTTCACACAGAACCACGGGAGACTCAGCACTTTTCAGTGCCGTTTCATGGTGCGGCCGGATTACAGCATCTCCCTTTGCCATCTCCAAACCGGGATACATCACCGCAAACGGTTTGGCAGGACGCTGTTTGCGCTTTCTCAAGGTATTTATACTCTGCTCATTTGTAGCATCAGCCATGAGCAGATATCCGCCAATTCCTTTAACAGCTATCACTTGACCGGATTCTATTCCCCGGGTGCATCTGTTTATAATATCTTCCGCATCGTGGCTGACCGGTTCAGCCTCAGAATTAAACAGATGCATCGGAATGGCACAATCGGGACAGGAGTTTGTCTGGCTGTGCTGACGCAGCTCGCCCGGTTTTTCATATTCGTCAGTACATTTTGCGCACATCTCAAGATGCGCCATCGTGGTTTGAGGCCGGTCGTACGGCAACCCGGTAATAATAGAGTATCGCGGCCCGCAGTGTACACAGGTGATAAACGCGTATTGCCTGCGCCTGTTTGAGGAATTCTGCATCTCACTCCGGCATTGTTCACATAGGGCGATGTCGGGTGGCAGCAGTGCCTGGGCGGAATTGCCGGAGGTGCTGTCTGCAATCCGGAATTCATCAAAATTCTCATCTTTAACTTTTTGGAAAGATTTGTTTGTGATCAGGGAATGAGGCGGGGCATTTTCAGCAATAAACCGGTAAAACTCTCTGGCGTCATTCTCATTAGCCGTAATTCGGATTTCAAGGCCATGACCGCTGTTTTTCACCCATCCCTTCAGGTTTCTTCGGCATGCCGAATCATAAACAAACGGACGAAAGCCAATGCCCTGAACAATTCCTTCATAATGCAGATGAAAGGTGGGCATAATACAATATCAGGCTGATTTGAGCTCTGTTGTTTGCTGTTTCAGCCAGTCATACCATCCATCCAGGCCTTCGCCTGTGGTACAACTAATCTGGAAAAATTGAAGTTTCGGATTGATTTTTTTTGCATTCTCAATTGCTCTGTCTACGTCAAACGGCACGTAAGGAAGCAGGTCCGTCTTGTTGATGATACAGACTTCTGAGGTGTGGAACATGTCAGGGTATTTGATGGGCTTGTCATCTCCTTCCGTCACACTCATAATTACCACCCGTTGATTTTCACCGAGATCGAACATAGACGGGCACACAAGGTTGCCCACATTTTCGATGAAAAGAATACTGTTTTCTTCCGGTTTCAGATCCTGAATAGCGTGCAATACCATATGGGCATCCAGGTGGCATCCTTTTCCGGTATTTATCTGAACGGCCTTGGTGCCGGTAGCTTTAATTCGGTCGGCATCCAGGCTTGTTTGCTGGTCTCCTTCAATTACATAAAATGAAAGTTCTTCTTTCAGGTCTCTCAATGTGCATTCAAGGAGCATGGTTTTACCGGATCCCGGTGAGCTGACAAGGTTCAGAGCCAGGATATTTTTTGCATCAAAATAGCCACGATTGCGCTGAGCAAGCAGTGCATTTTCGTGCAGAACATCTTTTTCGAGATTAATTAGTTTATCCTGCACACCGTGATTCCCGTTGCTATGGGAGTGTGAATGGCCTTGGCCATGATGATGGTGATGATGATCATCAGTACTATGAGTATGGTGGCTGCTGCATCCGCATGTAACACACATAATAATGGATTTTAAGTTGTCTGTTTCTCTTCAATCCGTATGGATTTAATTTTCAATTCTTTACCTTCTATAACCTCTGCCAGGAACTCTCCGCATTGAGGGCAGGGATCGTAAAGGGCTTTCAATTTAAAAACGGTTTGGCAGTAATTGCATCTGCCCCTTCCGGGAATATAATTCGTAACTAATTTTGCCTGTTCCAGCATGCTGTTGCGAACTCCCTGTTTCCATGCAAAATCGAACGCTGCCGGCTCAATAGTACTCAGACTGCCTATATCCAGCTCTATACAGGATATTGACGCAGCTCCGGCATTTTTTGCTTCCTGTTCAGCAATCTCAATGATATTCAGTATAATTGATAGCTCATGCACGTTCGGTAAGCTTTTTCTTTTTCAGGATCAGCCAGGTTACAGAGCCGGCAATCATAAGCAGAACAGCGGCAAGCACCATGGCGTGCATCGGTTCAGTCAAATAGTGAATCAGTGAATGGTCTTCAGTAGCTCCGTGGCCGGGATGTGCCCGCAAGGCAATAATTCCAGGTATAAAAAAGATGATGGACGAGATAAGCGATATTTTAAATATTTTCATAGCAAAAAATTAAGGTTTTGTCTGTTACTATTTAGTAAGAAGGAACTTCTTTTAATATGTAAGATTCTTTAAAAAGCCGAAGAGCTGCCTCCATATTTTCTAACGCCTTTTTATTCGGCTTCATCCCCAACTCCCATTCATAACCGGAAATCTGAAGTACAGATGTTTTCGGAGATGTGTTGTACAGTTTATTGGCCAGATAAAGAATTGCCTCCGGGCTTTGTACGTGTGATGAAAAGTAATAAGAGCTTGCAGGGCTGCAAGGTTTAAGCGCACACCCTCCGGGTAATTCATCAATTGCAGCATCGATGAACAGAACTTCATCGTATTGGCTGATCAGCGCTGAATCTTCAACCTGGAGCTGATAGCGATACTCCAAATCAAAGCGGCCGGGGTACAGTTCTTCGATCCGATCCAGAAACATCCAGCCCAGGCCGTCGTCACCCCGCCCGGTATTTCCTATTCCAATTAAAAGTATATTTGATGATTCAGTTTTTGAATTTTTCATCCAACAAGGTTCCTTCAGCGTTATAAAGTTCAGCTTTCAGCGGCATTTTCCCCATCGCCTGGGTTGCACAGCTTAAGCAGGGGTCATAGGCACGGATGGCCACTTCCACCTGGTTCAGCATTCCTTCGGTAATCTCACCTTTTTCACTGATTACTTTATCGGCCACCCACCGTACAGCCTCGTTCATAGCGTCGTTATTGTGTGTGGTTGATACAATGAGATTACACCTCGTAATTTTCCCCTTTTCATCTACTTCGTAATGGTGGGTCAGGGTCCCTCTCGGTGCTTCAATGATCCCGATTCCTTTCAGCCGCCGCTTACCTTTTCGAACCAGGTCATCATCCGCGAGAATATCGGGATCGATCAGCAGGTTTTTGATAACTTCAGCACAGTGCAGTGTTTCAATCAAGCGAGCCCAGTGTGAATACATCGTAAAGTTATTCACTTTACTACCGGTATATTCAACAAACTCCTGCCGGGCTTTTTCTGCCAGTGGTGTGGGTATGTAATCACAGATGTTCATCCTTGCCAGCGGGCCTACACGGTTCCACCCTTTTTTGCGCCCGATCTTTTTTAAGTAAGGAAACTTCATGTAAGACCATCGCTCAACCGCTTCAGAAAAATATTCGGCATAATCGTCAGACCTGACGTCCGGCAGTGTTGTATTTCCTTCTGCATCAATCGCACGCAAAAGTCCATCGTATAACTCGAGGGCGCCATCAGGCAAAACAGTTCCCAGGTGTCCGGATGGAAAAGCAGCAAATTCATCAAGAAATGATCTGTTTTTTTCGTGGTACGACCTGATGAAATCAACCATCTCCTGAGACCATTTAATCATGGTATCGACGCTTTCTTCCTCCTTGCCGTTCAGGAAATTATCCCGATCTTTTTCAGTAAACGTTTTATAAACACCGCCGGGAATGGCCAGCGTGCCATGTATCCGTTTTCCGGAAAGAGATTTGATAATCTCCTGGCCAAATTTGCGCATGGTAATTCCTTTCACCGCAAGTTCTTTGTTTTCTACGGCAACACTTACCACATTTCGTTTTTCGGGGGGAGCGTTTACACCAAACAGCAGATCGGGTGATGCGAGGTAGAAAAAGTGCAGGGCATGAGATTGAAATATCTGGCCATAATGCATCAATTTCCGGAGTTTTGTGGCCACCGGAGAAAGATCCGAAGGATCAATTCCTTCAATTTGGTCAATGGCCTTTGCCGCAGCAAGGTGGTGACTAACCGGACAAATTCCGCAGAGCCTTTGCACCAGATTGGGAGCTTCCCAATATGGATGACCCTGGATAAACCGCTCAAATCCACGGAATTCTACAATGTGGAAAAAGGATTCGTCTACCCTGCCTTTTTTATCCAGGTGGATGGTAACCCTTCCGTGCCCTTCAACTCTTGTAACGGGATCGATCGTGATTGTTCGGCTCATAAGTTCTCCAATTTTTAATCATACTTAAATTCTGAGTAAAGGATGGAGTAATTCTCATCCCACAACAGATTTCTTACCGCTTTCCATATATGTTGTGCATCGGGCGGACATCCGGGCACGAAATAATCAATTTTCACAATCTCCCGGCATGAATACACCTTGTCTAATAATTTGGGGAGGTTTTCGTCGTAGGGAATTACAGTGTTTCCTTCTTCGTTTGTCACGCAATTTAGAAATGCTTCTTCAAGGCATTCGCCCAGCGACATGGTATTTCTCATAGCCGGTAATCCCCCCCAAATTGCACATTCACCCACGGAAACCAGTATATCGCACTTTTCTCTGAATGCGCGAAGTGTTTCAACATTCTCCTCATTGCAGCAACCACCCTCGATAATACCAAGATCGCACTGTTTGCTGAAATTTTTGATATCTGTGATGGGTGATTTGTCAAACGAAACCAATTCCACCAAATCCAGCAAATCGGTATCAATGTCCAGCATCGACATATGGCAGCCAAAACATCCTGCCAGCGAAGCTGTGGCAATTGTTTTTTTGGTTAGTTTTCCTTTCCGTTTCTTTGCTTTGAACTGCTTATCGTAGTAATCAGGTCGTATCGAATTGCGGTCAAACTTGCGTTCACCAAAGGGCTGTCCCATGCTCTCTCCGCGCACCATAATAGCGCCGGTTGGGCACAGGTTCATCGCTTCAACGGCTTGTGCGCGGCTTAGTTTTGCTTCCTGCTCGTAATCGATGCCCACGTACGTTTCGTTACCCCTATTCTGATAGCTGAACACCCGTTTGCCGTCATCAGTAACTACATCCACCACACATCGCATGCATTTGATACACCGGTTGTGTTCCAACACCATCCGCTTTGCATTATAATCGATCAGGCGGTCTTTAAACAAGTGCGGAAAACGGCTGATGGCTATACCCAGCTCATACCCCATGTGCTGCAAGTCGCAGTTGCCGCTCTTTTCACAGGATGGGCAGAAATGGTTTCCCTCGGCAAACATCATTTCTACCAATGCTTTGCGAATATCACTCAATTCCGAATCGTTCACTTCAACCATCATCCCTTCCCGGACTTTTTCGGTACAGGCCGGCCCCGGTTTTCCGTTAATCCTGCAGGTGCAGGTTCGGCAGGTGCCCAGGGGCGGATCGATATGATCAAAATAACAGAGAGTGGGTATAAAAAATCCGTTTTCTCTGGCTACCTCAACAAGGTTTCTTCCCTCTTCTGCAAGTATGCTTCTGCCGTCAATCGTAATATTTACATGTTTGCCCATAACAGAACTCCAACCGGTTTCTAATTCTTAAAATGTTCGTATTCGCGGGTGGCTTCCTCCAGATCAAACTTCAAGTTCTTGGTTTTTTCGGAAACGTGAATTCGCTCATTAAAGTAATCTTCGAATTTATCCAGAGCATTCAGCAGGCTGTTTGTAGCCGTTTTGCCAAGTCCGCAGCGGCTTGTAGTTCGCATCAATACGCTCCATTGCTTCAGTTCATCAATATCTTCCTTGTTTGCCAAGCCGCCCCGGATCCGCTCAAGCTTTCTTTCAATAATAAAATTACCGGCACGGCACGGTGTGCATATTCCACAAGATTCCTGTTTGTAGAAGTCGGCATAGTTCAGCAAAATGTCAATAATATCACGGGATTTGTTGAAAATGGTTAAAGCACCGCCGCAGCGAATATGCTGTTCACTGCTTAGTTCGGCAAACATGGCGATTGGCCTGTCTTCATCATCCATTGATAAAACCGTACCCGACGGCCCGCTTTCATCGATAAACCAAGGATCTTTAGCTCCGCACAATTCGAGCATCTCTTTCAGTGTTGTTCCCCACTCTATTTCATAGATTCCTGGTTTATTGCAATCTCCCGAAGCACTGATAATTTTTGTACCCGGTGATTTGGGTACACCGTATGTAAGAATTTCATCCACACCAAAGTCCAAAACTTTTGTGACCACACTAAAGGTTTCCACATTGTTTACAACCGTTGGCAGCTGCAGGTATCCTCTTTGGACGGGATAATACCATCGCGTTCGCGGTTCTCCCCGTTTGCCTTCGGCTGACTCAAGCAACGCAGTTTCCTCTCCGCATACGTATGAACCGGCCCCCATCTGAATGCGAATATCAAAATCAAATCCGGTAATCTCTCCACAGTTTTTTCCGAGCAATCCTTTTTCCCGGTATTTGTTTAATACTTCCTCCAGCCGGTGTTTGAGCCAGGTATATTCAGCTCTTAAATAAATAAGCCCGAAACTTGCACCGATTGTGTAAGCGCAAATAATCATTCCTTCGATCACGGTTTCCGGCACTTTATTCATCAAAACGCGGTCTTTAAACGTGCCCGGCTCACCTTCGTCGGCATTGCAAACCACTATTTTAGGTGTGTTTTTTTCGTCCATAGCAGCCTGCCATTTCATCCAGGTGGGGTAAAATGCTCCGCCGCGCCCTGCAAGGTTTGTTTGCTTAAGTGCCTCTATAACACCTTTCGGCTCAAGGGATGCCAGTTTAGCCACAGCAGTGCCGGGCTTAAAATCTGAAAAGAATATACTTTCTTTGCCTTCGGGTGTGTATTGGATGTTATCTTTAGGTTTATCATAAATATCCTGTACCGGAACTCCTTTTTTCAATTTGGTAATGATTTCACGGATTTTCAGGGAATTCAGATTTGTGAACGGATAAAAATTGATTAGTGCAGAAGGCTCCTGGTCACTAAGGCCTATACATGGTGTAAGAAATAATCCAAACGTACCGGTAGGATCGATCGAGCCAACCTCGGCATTGGTTTCGCGTTTAAAAGCTTCAAGAATTCTGCTGAAACCCCTGATCTGCGAAGTCATGCTTTTGTTGAGATATATGGTGTATTTTCCAGCGGGCTTTCTGTGAAAGAAATGATAAAAAGAAATTACACCTTCCACCTCCACTTCCGAAATATCATATTTTTTTGCCAATGTGGTAACATCAGCATCAGATATATATCCTTTTGATTTCTGGAATGCCCACAAGCGGTCCAGCATTTTTGTACGCGGTGGCTCCTGGAGAAAAGTATCGAAGTAATTTGAATCCATTTCCAACATCCCTTTAATTATGTATTATGGTTGTGGATAGCATTACACAAACCGACTGATTTCTTTTCCCGCCTCTTTAGTCCTCTTTGCTGTTTTATAAAATCTCTCTAAAATGGAAAAGAGTGATTAGCCAAGTATGTTTATAATATCATATTAGTACGATTTTGGGAATAATTCAAACCTTCGTAGCGAAATATCGATACTTTTCCTGATGGTTTTTATTCATTCATATCAACAAATGCGTGGTAACAGTTCGCCGCTGGTTTGAGGCAAAACCCTGCGCCCGCCAATGGTGCTATTCAGCACTACATTCCGGGCATGTTCTTCGGTAATGGCACCGATAATTGCAGCATTTTTCCCGTGTTCCCATTCTTGAATAATCTGCAGGCAGTGGCCGGCCTGGTCCGATTCAACAACTGCAACAAAAAGCCCTTCATTAGCCACAAAAAGCGGATCAAGGCCAAGCATTTCACATGCTCCGCCTACTTCATCTTCAATCGGCAGGTTTTTTTCAAACAGGTCTACACCAAGTTTTGTCTGGCGGGCAATTTCGTGAAGTACTGTAGCAACTCCGCCGCGGGTCGGATCGCGCATTAAGCGAATGGAAGAGCCAAGTGTACCGATTAATTTCTGACAGATTTCGTGCAGAGGCCGTGTATCACTTTCAAGTTTTGTTTCGAATTCAAGCCCCTCCCGTTTGCTCATAATAGCGATGCCATGGCGGGCAAGGGGGCCGCTCAGAATAACGGCATCACCGGCACAGATGCGCTGCATCCCAAGGTCTGCTTTTTGGTGCACCCGCCCGAGCCCTGTGGTGTTTATAAAAATTTGATCTCCCTTTCCTCTCTCCACTACTTTGGTGTCGCCCGTTATTACATGTACTCCGGCTGTTGCACAAGCTTCACGAATTGACAACAATATGGCCCAGAAATGCTCCATATTTAATCCCTCCTCCAAAATAAAAGAGAGAGAAAGAAATTCGGGAAGTGCACCGCTCACGGCAAGGTCGTTTACTGTTCCGTTCACAGCCAGGTCGCCGATGGTGCCTCCCGGAAAGATGATCGGCGAAACCACAAAGCTGTCGGTACTGAATGCCATTTTTTCCTTGACATTTATAACTGCGGCGTCACCCTGTTCTTGCAGCCATTCATTATCCAGCAGGGTAAACACCCCGCTGTTCAGCAGTTGTTGTGTAAGTTTTCCGCCGCCCCCGTGGCCTAAGGTAATAGTGTCAAAATCAAGTAGTGATGCGGGGCAGTTTCCGGGAAAATGTGGTTTTTTATTCATGATTTCATCGAATATTGATAGTAAGCGGCACAGGCACCTTCACTACTCACCATCGGGGCACCCAGCGGGTGCTCAGGCGTACAGGTTTCTCCAAAGTGCGGGCATTCCGGCGGTTTGATTTTTCCTTTCATAACATCTCCGGAGAGGCATTCTGTATCGGTTTGATCCGGCCGAACAGTTAATTGATATTTAGCCATTGCGTCAAAATCCCGGAATTCATCCTTTACAAACAACCCGCTTGAAGGTATCTCGCCAATGCCCCGCCAGTCTCTCTCACGATACTCAAAAACCTGCCCGATCAGTCCCACAGCTGATCTGTTTCCGTCGGAGTTCACTACTCGTTTGTACTGATTTTCCAGTCGGTACTCTCCTTTTTCGAGCTGTGTAACCACCATTAATATGCCCTCCAGCAAATCCACCGGCTCAAAACCAGTGACTACCACCGGCACCTTCCATTTTTCCACAAGCGGTTCATATTCACGCAATCCCATAACAGTACAAACATGGCCCGCTGCGAGAAAACCACTTACCTGAGTTTCTTCATCATTCATAATGGCCTCCATGGCCGGCGGCACCAATACGTGAGCACTGAGAATGGAATAGTTCGAAAGTTGTAACTGTTTGGCCCGCACTACCGACAATGCGTTTGCCGGTGCCGTTGTTTCAAAACCCACTGCAAAAAACACAACTTCACGCCGAGGGTTTTTCCGGGCAATTTCCACCGCTTCGAGTGGCGAATATAGTATTTTCACATCTCCCCCTTTTGCACGTGCCTGCTGCAGGCTCATTTCTGTGCCGGGTACACGAAGCATATCTCCGTAAGAACACAAAATCACATTTTGATGAAGGCACAGCTCAACAGCTTTATCAATCAGAGAAACCGGTGTTACGCAAACCGGACAGCCGGGGCCGTGAATCATTTGAACCTTCTCCGGAAGCATTTCGAGTATTCCGTGGCGAACCAGGCCGTGGGTTTGTCCACCGCAAACCTCCATAATATTCCACTGGCGTGTTACGGTTCTTTTGATTTTCCGGAGCAGCGCATCCACAAGGTTTGCATCACGATATTCAGACAGATATTTCATTTTATTTAAAGCTTTTCCTGTTCGGAATCCAGTTCGTCAAGTTCTCCCATTTCCTGCAGATAATTCAAAGTTTCCATCGCTTCTTTTTCATCCACTTTGCTGAGAGCTACGCCAACATGCACAAGAACATAATCTCCTATACCGGCTTCCGGTAGAAAACAGAAATTTACTTCTCGTAAAATGCCGCCGAATGACACCTTGCCGGGTATATTGGTTTTATCTGAAGAGGGCTGAAGGCTGATAACTTTTCCGGGAATGGCAAGACACATAAACTTATCTCTTTTTGATTTTTGATACGCAACTCTTACTTACATGTACAATACAAAAAATTGATATTAATCGCTTATCTGTGGTTTAAAACATGAGTACTGTGTGTATTGTTTAATCTAGATCTTACAGTTTAAAAACTTTCAGGCCTATTTACGTTTCAAAACTCACTTCTAAGAAAGCTTAGCCCGTCGCATGAACATAGCATTAATAGCTACAATCACCGTAGAGGCGCTCATGAAGACGGCTCCCACGGCCGGTGTCAGCAAGATGCCTGCTGTGTAGGCAACACCGGCAGCCAGGGGAATGGCCACGACGTTGTAACCGGTTGCCCAGAACAGGTTCTGAATCATCTTGCGATACGTAATGCTTGAAAGCTGCAGTGCGCGTGTCACATCCTCCGGGTCATCTTCCACCAGTACCAGATCGGCGGATTCGGTGGCAACGTTCGTGCCCGCGCCGATCGCGATGCCAAGGTTCGATTGTGCAAGCGCCGGTGCATCGTTAATACCGTCGCCTACGAATGAGACCTGTTTCCCTTCATCCTGCAAGCCGGTCACGATCTCAGCCTTTTCGCCCGGCAGTACACGGGCGTAGTAGCGCTCAATGCCCAACTCATTCGATACGGTTTTCGCCACAGCCTCCGCATCGCCGGTAATCATCACCGACTCCACCCCCATCTCTTTGAGCGCCTTGACGGCCGCTTTTGCGCTTGGACGCACCTGGTCGGCCAACGCAATGAGGGCAATCACTTCATTCTCATCCATCAGCGCGATCACACTTTCGCCGCGTTCATTAACTTCATCAAACGGTTCCTGGAGCTCATCGGGGAAACCAATATCGAACTCCTCACGCCACTCAAGCCGGCCAATCCGGTAGGTTTTTCCATCAAGCTTGCCACTCACACCTTTACCGGCTGCTACTTCAAAATCTTTTACGGATGGTGGTTCCAGATCGCGATCCTCGGCAGCCTTTACAATAGCTGCGGCCAGGTGGTGTTCGGATCGGTTTTCGAGTGCTGCTGCAAGACTCAACGCTTCATCTTCCTCAAGGCCGTTCGTGTGAACGGACTGAACAACATGCTCTCCTTTGGTTAGTGTACCCGTCTTATCGAAGCAAACCACATCAATGTCGCGTGCCCGCTCGAAAGCCTCACGGTTACGCACCAGAATTCCGTTTTGGGCCGACATTGCAGTGCCATTTACAATTACAAGAGGAATCGCCAGTCCGAGCGCGTGCGGACACGCCATCACGAGTACAGTTACTGTGCGGGTAAGTGCAAAGTCGAAATCAAATCCAATGAGAAGCCAGACTGCGAGCGTTGCTGTACCGCTGCCAATCGCGATCATCGTCAGCCAGAAAGCCGCGCGATCGGCGAGATTCTGAAATTTGCTGCGCGATTGCTGAGCCTCTTCAACCAGCCGCTGCACCTGGCTCAGCGTGGTTTCGTCGCCCGTTCGGGTTACTTTTACGGTGAGTGCACCCTCCCCGTTTACGCCGCCGGCCACAACTTCATCATCCTCTTTCTTTGGAACTGGCTTTGATTCACCGGTCAGAAAAGCTTCATCAACACTTGAAGAGCCATCCACCACCACACCGTCGGCCGGAATCTGGTCGCCGGGGCGGATCAGAATGCGATCATCCTCACGGAGTTCGTGTACAGGAACGGTTTCGGTGTTGTCATCATCAAGCAGTCGTCGTGCTTCGTTCGGTACAAGCTCTGCAAGGTGCTCCAGTGCTTTGCTTGCACCTTCCACTGAAGCCATCTCAACCCAATGGCCGAGTAACATGATCACGATCAGTGTCGACAGCTCCCAGTAGAGCTCCATTCCTGAGAGACCGAGCGTGACGGCCACACTGTAAATATAGGCTACGGTAATCGCCAGTGAAATAAGCATCATCATTCCGGGCTTTTTGGCCTGAACTTCGTGAACAAAGCCTTTCAGGAACGGCCAGCCGCCATAGAAGAACAGAATGGTTCCGAATACCGGCGCCACCCAGTCTACACCCGGAAAGCTGATCGCTTCGTATCCAAACCAGCCCTGGAACGCCTCGGAGAGGTAGAGGATGGGCAGAGTAAGAGCAAGACTCACCCAAAACCGGTTTCGAAACACTTCAGGGCTGTGGTGATCGTGGTCACTGTGGTCGTGCCCATGGTCACCGTGTGAATCATGTTCGTGTTCGTCATGATTGTGGAGCGGCCTGTGGGTGATACTCATTGGCATAGCGTCCACGGGTGGCGCTATTGCGGGACAGCTCCCGGGAGATCGTGGATTTGTGAACTCCGATTATTTGCGCGATTTTGGTTTGTGAGTG
>SLAU01000117.1 GCA_007126675.1 Balneolaceae bacterium | reverse complement strand
CCAGATTACATTAGCTTGGTAACAGCCATTTCCAAGTCCGTCGTAAATCAATACATTAACCTAATCGAAAAGTATGATATCAGCGAAAAATAAATACCGACTACGCCATATGGCGCTAACCTTGGGGAAAACCACCGGCTTGGATTTCTTCAGGTGGGGTTTTCCTCCGGCTATGCGATAAAACACCCCACCCCCACGTGAAAAGCGCACGTGGGTACTCCCCCTGCCTTCCGAATCCGCCTGAGGCGGACAGGCAGGCTCAAGGGGAGAGCTACAATGCTCCATTACACCCTGAGATTTTTTATGCTTCTCTCCGGTATGTTTTTTACAAGCATCGCACACGCCGGACAAAAACCAAATACCACCTTCAGAAATCACGAGGCCGGAAGTTGTTTTTCCTTATTAAAACTCTGAACCTTAAAAAGAGATTACTCGGCCTTTGATTCGTGAAGGCTATAAGCAGAGCGGGTTAATTAAGTGTGATTCTCATAAAGATTTGTATATAAAACGATGACGCAAGAAAAAGCTTCATAGAGTGCCGTAAGGCACGGTCAATATTGCGGCAAAGCCGTCCCTTTGGGCTAACCCGGTGATTCATCGCCGGGATCGATACAGTCGCTGATACAAAAGTACCGTAGGTACGATCTGTTTGTGTGATGAGTAGAGGCGTTCACTCCGGTTTACTTTTTTCTGGAAATGATTCATTCATGAGTTCATGAGTATTAGCTCGTTTCACTTAGAGAGAACTGTTAGAAAATTCGTTTAGATAAAAAGAATCTATTATCGCAGTCAGTTTTTTACTATTCTTATGACGAAATGCTTTAGTAATCAGGAAGCCAATCAAAATGACTAACACCAATATTCAGTGATTCGAATTGTTTCTGCCATATTATTATTTGTTGTTATTATCGGTTCGTATTTGGTAATTAATGATAATGAGAACAGTTCTGACCCGATAATTGCAGAAGCCGAGCTCGAACCCGAAGAATGGGTGATGGACGAATCACTGGCTGAGTATCTGGATCTGTTTGCATCAAACTTTGAACAGGGGATGATCAACATGCAAATTCCCGGAGCAGCTGTTACAATTGTAAAAGACGGACGTGTTGTATTTGAGAAAGGATTTGGCGTAAAACAGAAGGGGAAACCCGGAGAAGTGGATGAACATACAAAGTTCCGATTGGGTAGTGTATCGAAAGGATTTGCTTCAGTTCTGACCGGTGTGTTTGTAGAAGAGGGAATTTTAAGGTGGGACCAGCCCGTATCCGGTTATTATGATCAGTTCAGGCTATATGATCCGGAGCAAACAGGGCGCGTTCAGATCAGGCATTTGTTATCTCAAACAACCGGATTGCCCCGCCATTCATATACAAATTTGATTGAAGACGGTCTTCCCCTTGGCAGGATTATTCCCCGTCTCGCATCCGTTCCGCTGATCGCAGAAGAAGGTTTTCAGCATGCTTATCAGAATGCGGCATATTCAGTAATAGAAAACGTGCTGGAAGCTCAAACCGGTACTGACTTTCAAACTCTTTTGCATGAAAGGATTTTTGAGCCTTTAGAGATGAAGAATTCCTCTGCAAGCTATGACAGTATATTTAATTCAGAAAATTCAGCATCACCGCATATTTATCATTCACGTGCCCGGGAGCGTGTTCCTGTCCAGATTTCCAGGAAATATTACAATGCGGTTTCGTCCGGTGGCATAAATGCCTCGGCCTCAGATATGGGCAAATGGCTGCTACTTTTAACCGGTCATTATCCGGAAATTATTTCCGAGGAAACACTTGCTGATATTTATGAACCGATGGCTACTATCCGTAACAGGCGTTTTAGCCGCCATTGGCAGGGAGTGAACCAAACACATTATGCAATGGGATGGAGGGTGCTTGATAACTATGGGCAGAAAATTGTTTATCACGGCGGTTACGTAAATGGTTATCGCAGCGAGATCGCATTTTCTCCTGAAGATGGAATTGGAATCAGTATTCTCATCAACACGCATTCAAACTATCCGCTTACAGTTATTCCGGGTTTATTTAATAATTTCAGTCAGGAATCGGAGTCACTATTTTAGAAAAATTATCATTCTCAGATTTTATCAAAGCAGACAAATTTGTATCCCTCTCACAACAAATTCAATCAACTAAATCAAAAACATAGAGCCGGTTTTCACGGTCATTTACCATGTACACCCTGTATGTTTCAAGATCTACGGCAACGCCTTCAAACTTATCCCGGCCAAGGTTAAAAGCCCGTAATGGATTAAGCTCCTGATCTGTAATTACAAGACGTTGTGAATCATCACTTACTATCCAAATTTCATCTTTGATGTGATCGTAAAATAACCCGCTCAGATCAAGAAGTGTGAATTCTCCCTCAAAGTCTATCGGTACAGAGCGTACAACTTCAAAATCAGTATCGAGCTCAATAAATTTTCTGGGATTCTTTTCATTCACCACATACACATGGTTATTGTTTGGATTCCAGGTAATTCCCTCCAGGCCGTCGTTTGGGTTTTGGGCTTCAACAGGAACATCAACTATCTGTAATACTTCGCCATCTGTAGTTAGTTGTACGATTTGCCTGAATTTTTCTTCTGCAATCCAAAGTGTTCCGTCATTAGGATTCATGGTAATTCCTTCCATGTCGTCTCCCTTGTATCCGCTCAGATAACCAAGCACATCACCAGTAAAACTTATTTTATAGACATACTGTCCCGGATCATCACTTACAGTCCAGAGAAACTCTCCGTTCATATCAATCACAAGGCCTGAAGGATCATTGATAGGCAACAGATAACTATCAACAAACACAAGGCCGCTCTCATTTTCAATTTCGTCTGATGTGTCCAGCGGCTCAGCGCAACCGAATACAATGCTTACTAAGATTAGTATAATAATCAGCAGCAGTTTAAAGCTGTTATTCAGGATATACTTCACTGATTTTATGCTGTGATAGGTTTTTGAATCGCATTACCATTACTCAGATAAGAGATTAAATACAGAATGGTTGATGTTGGTTTTTACTGTAAACAAACAGTTTAACTTTTTTGTATTACCAAAAAATTAAGACTAAAGATATTTCAGAAGCATACTGATACTTTATTCTTAGAAGATTTTTCCCATCAGAAATCATAATTATACAATTCGATCAAAAAAGCTATTTTCATAAAATCACCTTAATTAATTATTGATTAGCTGATGAATATTAACCGTGAACTGATCAATATCCCAAACACATTGTCGATGATTCGCCTGCTGGGAGTTCCGCTTCTGTTTTGGCTGGTCCGGTTTGATACATCTGCATGGTTTATCGGCTGGTTTATTTTTCTTGGTTTAACCGATTACCTGGATGGCATGCTTGCACGGCGGTGGAATCAGACATCCGAATTTGGAGCCATGATGGATGCTATCGGCGATGTGGCTTATTACCTGGCTGCGGCATGGTTTCTGATCTATCTGTTCCCGGAATACCTGGCACCCAATATTCCATACATCATTTTTCTGCTGGTCATATTTGCTGTTTCATTAATGGTAGCAAAGCTGAAAGCCGGCTCTTTAAAATTTGTACATACGCATCTCAGTCGTCTCTCCGGAGTGCTGGTCTTTTTCGGTTTTCTGGCCTCATTTTATATGGATACCACATGGGTGATCCGGGCAGTGGTACTTGTTTACACTCTTGCCTTTATTGAGATCTGCGCAATGTTTTGGATTTATGGGAATATCGATTCCGACACGCGATCTATTCTTCATCTCCGGAAAAAATAATACAGGCTTTATAAGAATCCGGTTCGGGTCAGATTTTTATACCGGATGTAAGCTCATTAGCGCGTTCCCATGTTTTATGCAGATCATCACCCAATAGCGTGTAATGCGCCATTTTACGCCCCGGTTTACTTTGCAGCTTGCCGTATGAGTGCAGATGGCCGTTTGGTTCATTCATGGCATCTTGCACATGCTCAATAATTGCCTCTCTTTTGTGAGTGCCTAAAAGGTTAATCATTACGGCTTCCGGTTTAACCATTCGGGTTGATCCGAGCGGCAATCCGCAAACAGCACGTACATGGTTTTCGAACTGAGAAGTGATACATCCTTCAATCGTGTAGTGCCCCGAATTATGCGGACGCGGGGCTGATTCATTTAGAAGCAGGCTTCCATCCGCTTTCAGAAAAAATTCAAATGCGAAAATACCGGTGCCTTCAATAGCTTCAATTGCTTTAACTGCTATCTGCTGTGCTTCTTTCTGAATCTCAGGATTTACGGGGGCAGGAGCTTTCACAGCCACGCAAATATGATTTTCCTGAACCGTTTCCACGCAGGGATAAACGGCAACCCCGGTTTCATTTCGAACAGCCTGCACAGCCAGTTCGTGGGTAAAAGCAACAAATGCCTCGGCAAGAATCTCATGCCCGCGGTTACCGCCAAGCTGATCAAAAGCTTTTACCGCATCTGCCAGATCCTTTACGGTTCGGTTTCCATAGCCGTCATATCCGCCCTTGGAAGATTTCATGATAAACGGCCAGCCGTGTTCTTTTCCAAAGTTCTGTATATCCTCTTCACCCGTAATAAGTCTGTAAGGTGTGACCGCAATACCTGCATTTTCAAAGGTTTCTTTTTCGATCAGTTTATTTTCAATCAGAGCAAAACTATCGGGTGAGGGAAGAATGGGTGTGCCGGACTTTTCCTGCACTTCTTTCAAAACCTCGGAGTTTATAAATTCATTTTCGAGTGTAATTACGTCACACCTCTTTGCAAACTCAATCATGGATGAAGGTTCATCGAATGAGCCTGAATAGGAGTGAGGTGTCATAAACTGAACGGGTTCATCTTCAGGGCGATCAGAAAAAACAGCTACCTGCATCCCGAACCGGAAAGCCTGCTGGGCCGACATTCGGGCCAATTGACCCGCACCAAGAAAACCGATAGTAAACGTAGATTCGAGCGATTTCATAATGGGCACAAAGGTAGGGAATTCAAGGCACAAGGTGCAACACAGGGCTCAAGTTTAGCGGCCAGACAGATCTCCTGCGTTTAAACTTCGGAGATCAGGCGTCCGAAGGACCTGTAAGCGTTGCGGTATTGGCTAATCCAGAGCAACCTGGTAGTGTCAGAAGGTCCTGCCAGTGTTGCGGGTTTGTGGCTTAAGTTATAAAAAGGATTTCAGCGAACATCTGCGAATAAATCTGCGTAACTCTGCGAGAGGTTCTCGCAGAGTTGCGCTGATGGCTCGCAGAGTTACGCTGATAAACGAGTAACAACCCCTAAGGCATTGCCCACAAATTGGCAACAGCAAGAATCAGCCAGGCAACGGAAATGGTCGACATCATCTCCTCCGTATTCATCGGTTTACCGATTATCCGGTAAAAAAGCCATGGCAGGAGAGAGATACCCGCAGCAAAAACCAGATGAGCCGCAACACTTCTAATCATACCGCTTGTGGTGATAACTTGAGAGGTAATGGCAGAGACTGCAACCGTGGCCGCAATCAGTATAAACCACCACAATATATGATTTGTGAAAAGCTTCATGATAAAATTAATGTAGTGAAATCAGGGGGCAAGGCGCAACACAGGGCTCAAGTTTAGCGACCTGACAGATCTCCTGCGTTTAAACTTCGGAGATCAGGCGTCCGAAGGACCTGTAAGCGTTGCGGTATCGGCTAATCCAGAGCAACCTGGTAGCGTCCAAAGGTCCTGCCAGTGTTGCGGGTTTGTGGTTGTGAGTGATGATTTTTGGCGATATTGTGGCCAGAGAATCTGAGTCCTTCGTCGAACTGCAAAAATCGCAGTTCTCCTCAGAATGACGTAGCCGAATTTTTTAGTAGGCATGCTGTATTGGCAATGCCGATGCAGCATGCTTTTAATTATTTTAGGAAAGAGCACGTCATCCTGCCTGCCCATTAGGGAATGGAACACCGTTAGGTGTGGAATGAAGGATCCAACTTAAAGAAGAGTATAATCAGCGAGAGGTTCTCGCCCCAAAGGGACCACTATGTGGCAGAGTTGCGCTGAAAGCTCGCAGAGTTACGCAGAGGGCACGCCGATTTTCACTTCGTATTCAAAAATGAGCGCAGATGAATGTTACCAATTACTTCTGTAAATCGAACTCCAAATTCAATATCTTCTGCCTGTAATAAACGAAACGCATCCCATGAATTTAGAAGATAAACTTCAGCAGATTAAAGAGCGGTATGATGAGATCAACCAGGCGATGGCCGATCCCGCGATTTATGACCGCCCGAAAGAGTATACCGAGCTTACCCGCGAGCATACCCAGCTCAAAGAGCTGGTTGAGGATTTTGAGCGCTGGAAAGAGATCCAAAACCTGCTGAAAGGCAATAAAGAGCTGATTGATGCTAATGAAGACGCAGAAATCACACAGATGGCCAGGGATGAAAGTAAAGAACTGGAGACTGAACTAACTGAGCTGGAAGAGGAAATAAAATTTAAGCTTATTCCCAAAGATCCGGATGATTCCAAAAACTGTATTGTGGAAATCCGCTCGGGTACCGGAGGCGATGAAGCAGCTATTTTTGCGGGTGACCTGTTTGATATGTATCGCCGGTATGCCGACAGCCAGGGCTGGAAAATGGATCTGCT
>SLAU01000076.1 GCA_007126675.1 Balneolaceae bacterium | reverse complement strand
TGCGGCAGATTTTTCTCTGCCATCGATACAGCCGGTGCTATAATCTGCATGAGCTGGTCATCTGTAATGCCTCTTGCTTCCGCTCTGTCTTGCAGGTCTGCAATTCGTGATTGCTCTATACCTGCTTCTCTTGCCTGTTCAATCAATTCAGACAGCGTACCATTTTGTGCTGCTGTAAATGCCGGCAGCCCCAGCATCAATACAAAAAGCAACGCTGCACTAAGTTTCGATATGTATAATTTTAGGTTTTCCATTGTTCTGTTGTTTAGTCTATAAATATCAATCCGTTTTCACCTCCAAATCCATCTGATACTGTAAATGTATCATCCGAAAAGTCGATCCATTTTTCCTCATCCCCCTCTATCAATAAAATCTTGTACTCATGCGCACCCGATTCAAGTGAGAGTTCTGCCACATAGCGGTTTCTTGCCTGACGAGTTAAAGGAATGCCGGGTCGTTCCCAATCGTTAAAATCTCCCAGTATGTATAACTGCCCGTCTCCTGTGTAGTTTAATTTCAGTAACACTACCTGAGTTTCATTTTGCTTCCACTCGGCTGTTGCTCCACTGCTTCTTCCAAGCGGTCTGTTTACAGAAAACTGTATACCGGCGGAAATGTGATAGTCATTAATTGACTCCTCTGTTGCAGTGGAAAAATAATTTAAATAGTCTGCATTTAGATTAAATGCGATACCGGAGTTTACTCTGTACGTTGATCCAATACCGGCCCGTAAAATCCTGTCGGCTTCATCACTCACTACATCACCGCTCGTTGCCGGGCTTCCGATTGGCAGCCCGCCGTTAGCACCACCATCCAGGATCATTTCGTATCGAAATTGTTCCAGCCCGGCTCTCATCGACAGTTGCCAGTTTCTGCTTCTCCAGTATTCAGCCGATCCCCGAACACCGATATTTCCGGTTATGTCGTCAAGGTTTCCGTAAACAATACCTCTGAACTGCCATTGAAAATTTCTCCAGTGTTGTACTTCAGCTGAATAGCTGTTAAATCTCTGGTAATTTGGTTCCTGTACTTCTTCAATAAGTATTCCGCTGAGTTTCCTGTACGCCGGCCCGGCTTTTACGCGCAATTGTGAAAATGTACTGAACGACCAGTTAAAACCCGGCTGTACCCAAAAAAACGAGCGGTCATATATGGTAGAAAAGTAGCTGGCTCCGCCACTCACTGTAGCGGATAAGCTGTTTGTAAAATGATAACGAATACCTGATGTGGTGAATCCGCCGGTCCAGTTTTCTCTGTCATCAAAAAAAGAATTATATACAGCACCACCGGTCAAATCACCGGAAATATTATTACCGGTATACGCCAGCTGACCCATTGGTGAAATAAACAGATAGCCTGTATCTATTGCTCTGTCCCACTCTGAAATCAATGGATTTAAATATGTATTTGTGGTATATCCGGTTCTTGTATCCATACTAAAAGCTGATTGCCAATTTTGGGCAAATAAATTAGACGGTATTATTCCTAAGCTGCATATCATAATCAGCCAGTTTTTCATATATAGATCACAGCATTTTTATTTCCGAATCCATCGTCACGCTGAACCGTGGCAAGCGGATCTGTCAGCCATTCTTCGCCATTTCTTATGAACATATAGTGATGTTCACCACGAGTAACGGGAATTAAACCCGTCCACACTTTCCTGTCGCCGATCATCTCACGGCTCAAAGAAATGGTATCCCAGTTGCTGAAATCTCCGGCAACTTCCATACTTTCAGCGTCTTCATCGAAATAGACAAACCGCAGCCATATTTCAGATTCTGTTTCAGACACTACCTGAGTAGAAGTTTCAAAATCTGTTGAAGTAAAAAACTCTTCAGTTTCATCCTGCTCCATAAAGAAGAATCCGATTCCAATCGTAAGCAAAATTACCGCAGCGATAGCCTGAACCGGTTTAAAAGAGATGGTTTTTGGCGTGATAAGTGTTGATATAACAGCAGATGAACTCCTGGTTTTTTTAACCTTATTCTCTCTCTTTTCAATTCTGTCCATAACAGAAGATGAGAATTGATCAGGTACTGAAAATGATTCCGGATCGGGTTCTCCGCTGAATGTTTGAAAAAGCGTTCGTTCAAAGCGGAGCATATCCCGCATTTCTTCGTCATCGGCTATCATATGCAATACTTTTTGCTCTTCCTCACTACTCAGCTCTCCGTCCAGATAGCGCCGAAACAATAATTCTTTTTCATTTTGATTTTCCATGGTTATACCTCGTTTTGAAGTAACGTTTTTAACTCTTTACGTGCCCGGTGTACTCTTACTTTCAGAGCACTGACTGAAACTCCGGTCTGTTGTGATATCGCTTCATAACTCATTCCATCACGATATTTCAATAAAAAAGGGTCTGCATAATCTTTTGATAGTTTTTGCAGCGCCTTGTCTAATAATTCCTTCCACTCTTTTACCTCAAGCCTGAGGTAGGGCGTTCTGCTGTCACTCATTTGTGCATCCATATACCCGGGCTCCATTTCGCTAAATCGTTTATTACCACGCCGGATATTTTTTTTGTAATCACGGCAGTGATTAAGAGCCAGGCTGTAAAGCCACGTTGAGAATTTCGCTTTTCTGTTAAAATCTGACAGCTTTTCATAAGCCTTCACAAAAATTTGCTGTGCAAGTTCCTCAGCTTCATCGTCATCTTTTTCAAAGCTCCTAACCACATGAAATACCATGGGTGAATAACGATCTACCAGCTTTCTATAATGCAGTGAATTACCAGAAAGCACCTGATCAATCAGATCCGACTCATTAAAATCTGTTTTCATTTTGTTAAATCAGAAGTTTCTTAAGAAAACTAGTGTAATGGTATGACGACCGACTTTTAAAAACGTTACATACAAACTGATTAATTTTTGGCAGATAATGGATAAGTTGCCTGTCTGATATTTTTAAACCGTTTAACCTAAAAAATCGGAAGCGCTTTCGTAAATTTAACTGAATGATAACCTAATTTTTTCCATTTTAAAGAAATAAATCCGGATAATTACATGTCATGAGTATAAACACAGTTATTAAGAAACTTCCCGAAATAAAATCGAACCTGAAAGAGTTCAGGGAGATTTTGCTGGCTAACCTTGTTATGATTGGTGAAATACCGGCGCCATCTTTTGAGGAAGAAAGAAAAATTAAATTTTTAATGGACCGCTTTACCGAATCTGCAATCTCCGAATCGAATATTGACGATTGCGGAAATGGTGTTGGCCTGATTAAAGGTTCGGTAGGTAAAAAGGCGATTTTGGTTAACGCACATGCTGACACTGTTTTTTCTGCAAAAACAGATCACACCATGCAGGTTACAGCAGATACTATAACCGGCCCCGGTGTTGCAGATAACAGCCTGGGACTTGCCGTTCTTGCAACACTGCCCTACCTGTTTGAACAGCTGGAGCTTAAATTCAAAAATGACATTTTGCTTCTTGGAGGAGTTCAAAGCCTGGGACGGGGTAACCTCGAAGGAATCCGTTTTTTCCTGGATAATAGCGACTTTGATATAAAAGCAGCCATTTGCGTTGAAGGTGTTGAGCTGGGGCGATTAAGTTATACGTCAATTGGAATGTTGCGGGGAGAGATTACTTGCAGAGTGCCGGAAGAATACGACTGGTCACGGTTTGGTGATGCAAGTGCAATTTTGACACTCAATGAAGTGATCAACAAAATTAATGATATGCGTCTCCCAAAGCGGCCCCGTACTAGTGTTGTAATGGGTTCTGTTCACGGAGGAACATCCTTTAATACCATCGCAAAAGAGGCAACTCTGGGATTTGAAGTAAGGTCCGAATCAGAAGAAGTTGTGAACGACGTTGGTAAAACAATCGAGAACATCGTTACGGAAGTTTCATCCAAAACCGGTGATGATGTTGAGCTTGATATTTTTGCCCGCAGAACCCCGGGCGGAATTCCTTTTGAACATCCTCTGAATGAGTGTGCACGAACAATCATGAGCTCACTGGATATTGAGCCGCGACTTGCACCAAGTACTTCCGAACTGGCCGCACTTATCGATAAAAAAATTCCTGCTCTTACACTCGGAATTACCAATGGAGACAGAATTCACAAAACAGATGAATCGATAGTAATTGAGCCGATTTATAACGGACTTACTCAGCTTTTAGGAACTTTAATAGCAATTGACGGAGGATACTGTGAGTGATCTTCAAAAATGGATTAACGAAAATACGTATCACCATTCCCAGTTCTGGGATCTGAAAAAACTGGTTGAAGCAAAAGAAAAAATGGGCTTAACCATTTCGCTTTGCCTGCCCACACTGAATGAGGAAAAAACGATCGGGAAAGAGATTATCCTGTTCAAATCCGAACTGGTGAACCGCTATCCGCTGCTGGATGAAATTGCTGTAATCGATTCGGGATCTGAAGACAACACAATTGAAGTTGCCAAAACCTACGGCGCCGATACTTACCTGGCATCTGATATCCTCCCAAACCTGGAACCCAAACGGGGTAAAGGCGAAAACCTGTGGAAAGCGATCTACCAGCTTAAAGGTGACATCATCGTTTATGTAGATGCCGATATCAGCAATATCCATCCCCGGTTTGTGTATGGGCTGGTTGCTCCGCTTATTTACCGCGAAGAGGTAAAATATGTGAAAGCATTTTACGACCGTCCACTCGCATTTTCGGGGAATGTGAGAGCATCGGGCGGCGGCCGGGTAACCGAGATTCTGGTGAGGCCGCTGTTTTCACTCTTCTTCCCGGAACTTACTGCCATTATCCAACCGCTGTCAGGCGAATATGCCGTTCGGCGCGAAGTGCTTGAACAGATCGCATTCCCTATCGGGTATGGTGTGGAAACTTCACACCTGATAGACGTTTACAACAAATTCGGCCTGCAAGCTTTTGCACAGACCGATCTGGATAAGCGCGTACACGAAAATAAACCGACTATCGACCTTGGTAAAATGGCGTTCGGAATTCTGCAGACATTTCTGAAACGGGCCCAGGCTCTTGATAAGTTTCAGAATGTAGATCACGAAACTATTTTGCGGCAATTCCAGGTGACCAAAGATCAGTATCAGCAAAATTTGATCGAAATTGTTGAGGAAGAGCGGCCGCCAATGATTGAGATTGAGGAGTATAAGAAGAAGTTTGGGTGACTCACCCCTGTCCCCTCTCTATGTCGCTATCGCTCCACAGAGAGGGGGACTTCGAAAACAGATTTAAGTTTTAATTTGTCTCCACTTTCAATTACGCTTAAAACAGCGTGACATGGATGGGAGGACTCCTGAATACAAAAACTGCCCTTTATCCCCTCCTTGTTTCGGCGGTGCAGTTCCGCCGGAATAGGGAGGGGCAGGGGTGGGTCAAAAACCAGCGAGATAATAAATGAATCCCACTAAAAAATCAGAAAACATACTCAAACAACGGTTCCGGGAATTATCGGAGCCTCTTGAACCTGAATCCACCGGTGAAAAGCCTGTACTGAAAAAACTGGAGGGAATCAAAGCGGTAATTTTTGATTTTTACGGTACGCTGTTTATTTCCGGAGTGGGTGATATTGGTATTGATGATGGCAAATCGGATGCAGGAATGTTAGTAGATGCCCTGAAATCTTCCGGAATTACCGTTACCAATATAAAAGCAGGGGTACGCGGTTATGAAATTTATGATGAAGTAGTTACCGAAGAAGTCCAGCGAATAAAAAGTGCCGGTATCATTTACCCGGAACCTGATATTCGAACGGTATGGCGAAACGTATTAAATCAGATGTATGCTGAAGGACACACGGAATCACCAGCCAATGAAGCACAGCATGAGCGAATGTCTGTGGAGTTTGAAGCAAGAATGAATCCGATCTGGCCAATGCCCGACATGAATGAAACCCTTGAAAAGATCAGAGAAAAAAACCTGTTACTGGGCATCATTTCCAATTCCCAATTTTACACATTAATCGCATTCGAGGCACTTGCAGGCAAATCACTTGAAGAGTATGGGTTTGAACCCGAACTGCTTCACTGGTCATTTGCAGAAAACATGAAAAAACCTTCCGTGCCTTTTTATGAGCGGTTCATGAGAAAAGCGAAAGAGTTCGGTTCCGGAATTAAAGCCGGGGAAATTTTATATGTGGGTAACGACATGCTCAAAGATGTATACCCTGCAGCAGAGCTTGGTATGAAAACCGCCCTTTTTGCAGGTGATAAACGCTCTTTAAAATGGCGGCGTGATGACGACCGCTGTAAAGATCTGCAGCCGGATTTGGTGATTACAGAGCTAAAGCAGCTGCTCGAATGTTTGTAAAACTTCCGGAATTGCTGTTTTAAAATTAAAAAAGCCCCGGCTAAAATAACCGGGGCTTTTAAAGTAAAACAGGTTAAGCTTGGCAGATTGTTTATTTAATCAACGTCATCTGCTGTGTCATAGAAAAGTTATTGCTGGTTAACCTGTAGATATAAACACCACTTGAGAGATTACTCGCATCAAATGCAAAAGTATGCTCACCGGCATTTACACGTCCGTCAACTACAGTAGCCACACGCTGTCCCAATACATTGTAAACCGAGAGGTTTACGTCTGCTGTTTCAGGCAGTGTAAAGGAAAGGTTGGTAGTTGGGTTAAACGGGTTCGGGTAGTTTTGATGCAGTTTAACCTGCTGTGCGATTTCA
>SLAU01000223.1 GCA_007126675.1 Balneolaceae bacterium | reverse complement strand
TTCCCCATCTCATCGGTCTCTTCGTTTTTGAATCGAACCACCTTCAACCCAAGCTTTTCAATAGCGTGTCAAAGTCACCCCTTCCTTGTATCGTCAGTCATTTCTGGCGCCACAGGGAAGGGGCCGGGGGATGGGTCAAAAAAGGCTTTGCATGCAATGAGAGATTGCAGACAGGGGGGTGAGTTTACTGATTACTTATCCTATACCTGATAATCTCCTCCAGCGAAACATCCTCACCGCGCTCACTTTCGATGCGTTTGAAGCGCTCGATCAGGGGAATATCAACCCCAATACGCTGCATGCGGATCAGCTGCTCTACGGTTACATCACGGTATCCAAGATCATGAATATTGCTTGTATAATGTGCGGTTACACCTGCACGGCGAAGTGTCACAAAATCTTCAACATCCAGATCATAGCCCAGTTCCAACATCATTGCCATAAATGTTGAGGAAACTACGGCCTGTGCAAGGCGCACGGCTTCATCAAGAGTAAGGTCGGTAAAACCAAGACCACGGATGTTTGATATATAGGTTGCCGTAACACCGTTGCTGCGAAGCTGCCTCAAATCATCGTGTGATAAATCCGTGTATCCCATTTCCACCATACGGGCGTTCATCCTGTTCAGCAAATCTTCACTTGGCTGATTAAAACTCACACCGCTCGAAAAAATGTTGACCGGATTTGTAAAGTTGAATCCCGGCCCTCCTCTAAAGTAAAAAAAACCGACTATCACCAGTATAGCAATCAAGACATATTTCTTTCCCTGATCCGGCGGCTCTGGCCGCTTTTTCTCTAAGTCTCCGGATTCCGCCCTGTTTAAATAATCATCAAGAGGGTCCGGCTCAGAACTTTCGGAGCTGTATCTGTCTCTGTAAGTATCCATTTTTTTACGGGTTTACTGATCGAAATGTAGCACTTTTTATGATCATTTCATTCAATGACCGGATTCACAAAATAAAACTATTTTCCTGTGGTACTCTTGTGCCTACGAATATTTTTTAATAAAGATTCTTTTATTTTGACGAGAATTCGACTTAAGAGTTTGGAAAAAGTGTCTCCTCTTCCGCCTTAGGCGGATGGGGCAGGGGGTGGTTAGTGTGCCTTTAGAAAAGCTACAAATTGTAAAAGTAGCTCATTGCTTTTTTTTAACCACCCCTAAATCCCCTCCTTGAAAATGAGGGGACTTATTTTATTATACATTTCAACATAATTTCCCGAACTAACGTTATTTTAAGGTTTAATGTAATTCTAAAAAATTAATCCCATGCCCCATTTCAAAGTTTCCTTATATACTCTTTTAATTTTACTGTTTGTATTCTCGTGTGATCAGCAGCCCGAGACGGCAACTGAACTTTCAAACGAAATCACAGACCGGGAGCAGCTCCTGGCTGATATTCAATATCTCGCATCCGATGAACTGGAAGGCCGGTACCCCGGCACCGAAGGCAACAGAATGGCGCAGGATTATATTGAGGAGAGGTTTTACTCACTGGATTTGCAAAAATTTGGTGACACCTACCGACATACATTCGATCACACCAACCCGAGAACCGGAGAAGAGTTTACCGATGCCGTGAATTTGATCGGGTATATTGAAGGATCCCAAAATACCGGAAAACATATCGCCATTACAGCGCACTATGATCACCTGGGTGTGCAGAACGGAGAAATCTATAACGGTGCTGATGATAATGCATCGGGTACCGGCGGACTGATGGCAGCCGCGCGCTACTTTACTGAAAATCAGCCCGAAAACAACCTGATATTTATCGCATTTGATGCGGAAGAGCAGGGACTTGGCGGCGCACGCTATTTTGTGGAAAATCCGGTTGTACCGCTTCAGGAGATAGTGATGAATATCAACATGGATATGATCAGTACTAATTTTGAGGACGAGCTGTATGCTGTTGGCACCTACCATTATCCTTATCTGAAACCGATGATTGAAGAATTAACAGATGGTGCCGCAATTGATGTGCTGTTCGGATATGATTCGGATGAATGGGAACAGGACTGGACCATGGCATCCGACCACGGTCCCTTTCATGAGAAAGGAGTGCCGTTTATCTATTTCGGGGTTGAAGATCATGAACATTATCATCAGCCCACCGATACCTTCGAAAATATCAATCCTGAATTTTATGTGAATGCGGTAGAAACAATAATCGGTGTGATTGAAGGACTGGATGCGCGTCTGGACGAGGTGGCTGAAGCTTCCGGAAGATTCACCGAACAGGAATATTAAAGAGGGTTTCTTCTGATTTTATTGTCAGATATAATCAACCCACAATATTTTCCCAGGCTCTTATAATATCCTGGTCAAGGTTATACCAGCCCATATACACAGCAATGCCGAAAAGTATAATTGCGAGGTAAAAATAGTAGCGCGATTTTTTGTTTATTCGAATAGGGTCGAAAGCTATGGAGACAACTCCTACTATAAATATTATCACCGCTGCGAAAACCAAATAGTCTGGCACTGTATTTATGGCACCTAACTGAAAATAATCTGATAATGACTGCATGTTAAACTCCCCGTTATTATTTACCTGGTGTGCAGGTTTGTTATAATAATAATTACATTTTACGATTAATACGATTCACAAAAAATTATCTATTTATAATTTAACTTAAGCTTCCTTAAGAAATCCATTGCGAAGCGAAATAAGAATTATACAAACTGCCTGAGGCTGCCAAAAAGTAAATCAATTTATGAACCGGCTTAAATAATTTAGACCTTTAATCCCTCTCTATTTTTTAGAGAGGGATGACAGGATGAGTCAGAAAAATAAATCTAAATTATTTAAGCGAAATTCGATGGATTATACCTTTTTTGGGCAGCCCCACTTATACATTGCCAACTTCAAAGATCTTATATCGAATTGACGTTAATTATAACTTATAACCTGTTTTAGAAAAAAAGTTGCCTGAAATTATTCAAAAACCATCCATCGCCGCTATTGCCACTCCCGTGGGGGAAGGCGGTATAGCCGTAATCCGTATATCGGGCGAAGGAGCAATTGAAAAAGTAACGCAGTGTTTTCGTGGAAAAAACCTTCCGGAGGCTGACACGCATACCGTTCATTTCGGCAAAATTGTGAAGAAGGATGGCCGGGTTGTGGATGAAGTGCTGGCAACCGTGTTCAGGTCACCAAAATCGTATACGGGTGAGGATACAGTGGAAATCTCTTGCCATGGTGGCGTGCTGGTTACACAGGCTGTGCTTGAAACACTCCTCGAACAGGGCATCCGCGCGGCCGAACCGGGCGAGTTTACACAGCGCGCTTTTCTGAACGGTAAGCTGGATCTTGACCAGGCCGAAGCCGTAGCCGACCTGATTCACGCCAAAAGCATCAAAGCAGTGGATGCGGCACACCAACAGCTGGAAGGGCGGCTGGGTGAGCACATCAAAACATTCCGTCAACAGATTATTGATGCCACCGCAATGGTGGAACTGGAGCTCGATTTTATTGAAGAGGATGTAGAGTTTGCCAACAAAGAGCAGTTGCGAAAACTGCTATCCGATCTGGATGAGGAGATCGGCCGGCTGCTGGACACCTATGAAACAGGCCGGCTTGTGAAAGATGGCGTGAAAACCGTGTTTATCGGGAAGCCAAATGCGGGTAAATCTACCCTGCTGAATACGCTGGTGGGAACCGAGCGCGCAATCGTAACCGATATTGCCGGCACCACCCGCGATACGATCGATGCCGACTGGAGCTATGAAGGACTCCTCTTTAAACTGATCGATACGGCCGGACTGCGCGATACCGAAGACCGGATCGAAGCCGAAGGAGTAAAACGTTCGCAGAAAGCATTTGAGCAGGCTGACCTTGTGGTATACCTGAAAGATCTGTCACTGCCGATGGATTCGGCCGAACGGGAAGAAATTGCCGGATTCCAGAAACGGGCTGCCAACACTCCCTTTCTGCTGATCGGAACCAAACTGGACCTGGAAGAAAAAAAGGATGAAGAACGCCTGCAATACGACCTGAAAATATCAGCGCTTGAAGAGAAGAATATTGATGAGCTGAAAAAGCTGATGAAACAGCGTGCACTCGAAAATAAAGATTATGACACCAGCAGCCTGCTGGTTACCTCCTCGCGCCATCGCGACGGCCTGCAAAAAGCACGCGAAAATGTGAAACGCGCCATCAGCGCACTTGACCAGGGAATGACCGGCGACTTCCTCTCCGTCGATCTTCGCGCGGCCCTAAAAGAACTCGGCACCATCACCGGAGAAATCACCACCGAGGATTTGCTCGATTCGATCTTTTCGCGGTTTTGCATTGGAAAATAAGGATAAAGCCTAATCAGCAATTATTGCTTGTTTCATAATGAGATTAATGCCACGGATGACACGGAGAGCACGGAGATTCCGTGTTTTTCCGTGCTTCCGTGGCAAAAATAAACTCTGCAATAGCACCAAAAGATAGCCCTACGGTTTTAACCGCAGAGCCGCTGAGGGCGCAGAGACCTTTTTCAGACCTCCAAGGTTTCTAAAACCTTGGAGGTCTTTGATAAAACTCCACGTTCACTGCGCCTCCGCGGTTCTCCCCTTCTTTTGCAATTTCAGCTTCAGCCCCGTCTTCATTTCATAAGCAAGCATTACAATTTTCATCATCTCATCGAGTGAGTATACGCCGGAGTTCAGCACAAGGTCATAATCGGCGGCGTTTGCTACATCTTTATTAAAATGATATTGAACAAACTCTGAACGCTCCTCGTCTTTTTTATTAATATAACCCCGTGCTTCAGGTTTCGTAAGATTTTCCCTGGATGCAATCTGTTCTGTTCGATCTTTAAAAGGAGAAACCAGCCGCAGATGGAACGCTTTGGGATCCTTGCAAATGTAGTTTGCGCCCCGTCCTACAATCACAGAGTTACCATGCTGTTCCAGGGCACCCACAACCTGGTTTAGTGTTCTGAAATAACCGGCATTGGTCGTTGAGTTTTTCAGGAATCCCGAAACCATATCATTAATGGTTTTCCTTCGGTTCTCATCAAGAGTTTCAAGAAACGATTCGTTACTTCCAAGCTTTTCTGCAATCGCTTGCACTATCTCTTTATCCCACACATTAAATCCAAGCTTTTCGCCCATATGTTTAGCAAGCGCTGCTCCTAACGCTCCAAACTCACGGGAAATCGTAATTACCGGAAATGGATTCCCTTTTGGGGTTTTGGGCTGATCAGCCGGGCTGCCATGTTCCCATTTTCTGATCTGCTCTTCGATGATCCTGTTCATTACTGTTGCCATATGACCTCCTGTTTGGTTAATGCCTTTAATTAAATATAAGGGATAAACGGATAACCGAATAAAAATTAACCGCGGAGGCGCGGAGGGCGCGGTGTTTTGTATAGGGCAGAAAATTTATAATTCAATAACCTCAGCGTTACTCCGCGCCTCCGCGGTTTCCCACTTGATAAAAATAGAGCTGTCATCACTTCGCTAAACCTTTGTTACAATCATCCTAAAACATCATATGTAAATAATTTTCGTTACATTATTTGTGCCTATTCCAAAACATTGGGTTAACAAACGGTGATTTTTATGTCAATTTCTGAATCGATTGAAAAAAGTGTT
Organism: Balneolaceae bacterium; assembly: GCA_007126675.1. Taxonomy (GTDB): domain Bacteria; phylum Bacteroidota; class Rhodothermia; order Balneolales; family Balneolaceae; genus SLAU01. The sequence continues at coordinate 1,052 of SLAU01000223.1, read as the reverse complement.
TTAGAGCTTGAAGAACAAGACAGGCTCCATTTACTGCTAAAACTTCTTGAGAGTCTTGAACCGAAAACAGAAAGCAGTAATCAAATTGAAAATTGGGTGAATGAAGCAGATTCCCGGTATCAGGCGTGGAAATCCGGTAAGATGAATACCATTTCTAAAAAAGAAGTTTTCCGGAAACTTCGAAACGAACCGGAAGATGATCATTGAGTTTTTTGAAGCAGCTCTATATGATCTGGAAAAGAGCAAAGAGTATTACTCGAATATTGAACCTGCTCTGGGTAATTACTTTCTAAGTGATATTGAAAATGCACTTAATGATATCAGAAAGTTTCCAAAAGCCAGTCCAAAACACACTACTCATAAACACCTCAGGCTAAAGACTTGTAAACGTTTTCCTTTCACAGTTATTTATCATCCAAACTTTGAAGTTAATATCGTTTACATAGTCGCTGTAGCACATCAAAAAAGAGAGCCAGACTTTTGGAAAGACCGAACATAAGTAAACAATACCTGAGATTAATTCTATATCAAAATTATTAACGGTAAACAAGAGTGAAGCCTTAAAGTAATTTTTAGCCAGAATCACATTTTTATATAATCACGGATTGCACGGAGTTTCTTTGTTTTTTCCGGGAACCTGCCCTTACAAATTGTAACTTCGGAGTGCAGGCGCGGAGGGCGCGGTGTTTTGTATAGGGCAGAAAATTTATAATTCAATAACCTCAGCGTTACTCCGCGCCTCCGCGGTTAAAAAATCAACTATAAATTTAATTACAGTTTCTTTAATTCTACTTCACAAATAATTGTTTTCTTATAGCTTGATCAAGTATTTAATTAACCTTAGAAAACATGACATCATCAAAAAAACCGAAATTTAATTTTGAAATTCCTGAAGCGCTCGAAACGCTTATCAAGGAAGCTCCAAGTGTTACCGTTGCTAAAACTGTTGAAGACCTCGTTAACCTGTCAGTAGGCGGCGAAGACGGTAAGGAGTTTGAAGTATTTTATGATCTTCCGAGTGGTGAAAGAAAAAAAGAAGCCATCGTTCACAG
>SLAU01000058.1 GCA_007126675.1 Balneolaceae bacterium | reverse complement strand
CCACTCAAACCGGTTATCCGCAAAGAGGCCCACATGTTCTCGTGCTTCCACACCCATCTCAATCAGTCCGGTAGCAAGGTTCAGGCCTTTTTCATAAAGCTCTTCAAAAGAGACCGGCTCCCACTCAAGCTGTTTTTTTCGTGTGGCAAAAGCGGGCAGCGATTTATATTGATTTGCTGCCTCACGGTAGAGGTGAGCCATATTTTTAGCAAAGATCCTGTTATCCATATACAGGTAAATACTTCATGTAGTCAATTGTATGAGATTCTGATCATCTGTCACTCTGCTCGGCCGTCAGACCGCTCGCGTACGAATATAGCCCACAGTTCGCAGAAAAAATAACTCCAAAAATCAATTTAAGAATTTTTGACAAACATGGTTGACCGTAATTGCGCTCTCTGTTTTCTTAGGTAATAGAGGTTGTCAAAAAAGGTATAATTCATCGAATTTCGCTTAAATAATTTAGATCTATTTTTCTGACTCACCCTGTCATCCCTCTCTAAAAAATAGAGAGGGATTAAATGTCTAAATAATTTAAGCTGATTCATAAAGTGATTTACTTTTTGGGCAGTCTTAGTAGTCGTCAGTCCGAATCCACATTAAACAAATCACCATCAAGATAACGCAGTCCGGTATCGCAGAGTAGTGTTACAACTCGTTTATCCGGACCAAATGCTTTGGCAATTCGTTTGGCCGCGGCCACATTGGCCCCGGAAGTTGGGCCTGCAAACAATCCTTCTCTCTTGGCAAGATCTCTTGCCGTTTCAAAAGCTTCCTCATCAGCTACGGCTTCAATCTCATCAATCAGATCCATTCGAACCGTTTCAGGTATAAACCCAAGGCCGATTCCCTCCAATTTATGCCCTCCTGTAGGTCCGCCCGACAGATTTCGCGAAGCTGCCGGTTCAACCGCTACAATGCGGATATCATTATTCAGCTCTTCTTTAATGTATGATGCCACACCTGTAATACAACCTCCGGTGCCAACTCCCATCACAAAAGCATCGAAGCCGCCAGCCTCTTCGAGTTCGCGTCCCAGACTTCTGTATCCGACAGAATTGGCCGGATTTTCAAATTGGTTTGCCCACCAGGTGTCTTCATCTGCCGCCAGCTCGCGCACCCGCTCAAGGCCACGCTGAACCAGCTCAGGTGTTATTCCCCTGCCATGGCTTTGCATAACTTCCAGGGTAGCTCCAAGAGCCGACATAGTACGGCGTTTTTCTAGGGATATAGCGTCGATGGTTATAAAATGAGTTTTATAGCCTTTAGGTCCGCAAACCATCGCAAGTGAACTACCCGTGCTGCCGCCCGTAGCCTCAACGACTCTCATTCCCGGTTTCAGCTGACCCTTTTTTTCGGCATCCTCAATCATACCAAGAGCCATCCGGTCTTTCATGCTGCCTGTTGGGTTAGCTCCTTCCCACTTCACCCAGATTTCAGCACTGTCCGGTTCAGTCATGTTTCTGAGGCGCACAAGCGGTGTATTGCCAACGGCAGGAAATTGAACATTCTGATTATCGGTCTTCTTCATCTGGTCTGAAATTATATTAAGCGGCCTGATGGCAGCAAGTCCGCTTAACGAGGTTAGCGTATAGAGAAATTTGCGGCGGTTAAACATTTTTGTACGGGTTTTTTAGTTACCATTTTTCACACTAAACAACTACTAAGAAAAATGAGTAATGAATGTTGAAACATTGTTAATTATTGGCTTTGTAATAAATATTTAGAGTCAAATGAATCTCAAAGGATCATCCCCCTCGACACGCAAAAAAGCGTGTCTCCTCCCCCTTCTCCCTCCGCTAAAGCTTCGGAAGACAGGTCGAAGGGGGACTTTCAAAGCTTTATACATTCTTTCGATATTTGCGTAATAACGTGAAAAGTATTTTCCTTAGAACTAATCATCTTCATCAGTTTATGAATGCCAGCGCTTCATGTGTTCGGCATGAGTTTCCAGGTATGCACCTTCTTCATAGTACTTATCATAAAAATCGGTGTCGAGATGATGAGCCTGCACATACCCGGGCATCATGATGGTTGTACGAAGCCCGGGAAACTTTCCATATTTTTTGTAGATGTACCGTGCCACTTCTGTCATGCAGTCCACAAATTCCGGATCGTAGGGCTTAACGCTTGATTTCACTCCGGCTGAATCTTTCCATGGCCCCGGCTTGTCCGGATTATAGGCACCTTTGGAGCCGAATTTTCGATCAACAAATGTTTCTACCGCTGCACGCATGTCAGGCTGATTGGGCGGACAAAGTGCCTCATATACCCCCGGCAGGCCTACTGAATTTGGCGTTACCCAACGGTCATCTCTCTGAAAACGAAACCCAAGGCCTTTGTTTCCTGAATCTGCATTCGCACCCATCACACTCAAGTCATCCACTCCGTTGAAGAAGAGGCCGCCAAGCCCCATAGCCTGTAACATCAGTACTATGTTATGCCCCATAAATGCCAGCTCCATACAAATGCACTCTCTTACTGTTGCGTGAAGTTCAGCAATCGGATATTGTTTGGCAGAATCTAACAGCCCCGACCGGAAAAATGGCTCCAGGTTTCCTGCTGGCTTGCCGGTTTCATGATCAACAACGGTTACCCCGTGGCGTATCATCAGGGCCATTAAGCCAAGACACTCCTCGGCGGCATCTGCCACCGGCATGAAGATCGTTGACCCGGGCTTGTTAGCCCACCAAAGATTGGGAGGCAGCAGATGCGGCGGCTGTGATGGGAGATCAAGACGCTTATTACTGATCTTAACGGTCTGTTTGCGGCAAATTGAAAGAATTTTATCCAATCCCGATTCACTGCCATTCATCTCCCGTACGGCAGACGGCTGCAGATCCCGGGTATTTACAAAGTAGCATCCCTTATCATCCGTGTAAAATAATGCGGTTGTGCCCAGACCCGCCGCTGTTGGTGCAGTGCGACCTGTGTAGCGCAGCGTAAACTCTGCGTGTGAGTTTGGTGTGCGTGGGCCAAAAGGAACTCCAAAATTCCATCCCGAGACACCCGTGGCTGCTGCCACAAGAATCATCTGCTCTTGCTCGCTCAAAGGAAGCGGCTCCTTCTCTGATTTATAAGCCAGCGGTCCGGAAGGAATCTCCATCCCCAACCCAAATCGGCGTGCACGCCGGCCAAAGAGTGAATCTATCAGTGGAAAATTAAGAAGAGATTCTTCCGCAGAACCTTCAATTAATTTAGAAACGGTTTTTTTATACGATTTCATCAGAGATTAATTTGCTTAAAAGTTGCATTGATAATTTGTTTGTTTTGGCCAACTCTCAAGTGACGCAGATCAGCAATAAACCATTTAACCAAAACACCTGTGTGAAATACTTACGATTTCACACATATAGTTAAAGCCAAATTTTCATATAAACCTAATCATAAAAACTGCTTTTTATCGAAAGCATTTGCCCGTTCTGCTTCTAAGAGGTGAAATCGGAATCAATTATTCTGGAGGTTTTTTGAGGGTAGCTTTATATTTATTCATACAGGGAGGAATCAGAAGTTTCAGCAATAATAAACTGCATGCATTTTGATCTTTTTGAGGCTTGCAGACTGTGTTTGAATTATGTTGATAATCTATAATCACATTTCACACAATTATGAACACTATTCATTCTAAAGTACTATTGCTGCTGCTCTTATCAATTATAATGATTGTTGCTTGTGCATCTGATGATGAATTCATTCAACAAGAGATTTTGTCTGTGAATGGCACAGAATTGTTTGTAAATATAATGGGAGAGGGAGAGCCGTTGATTGTACTTCACGGCGGGCCGGGTTTAAGCCATGATTATTTTTTACCGCATCTTGAGCCTTTATCCAATCATATGAAACTAATACTCTTCGATCAGCGAGGGATGGGACGTTCATCGGTTGATCTTGACTCAACCTCTTTTTCTATGGAGCTGATTATTGAAGATATTGAAGCTCTTCGGCAAAAGCTTGGGTTAAACTCTATACATCTGATGGGTCATTCATGGGGCGGAATTGTAGCCATGCATTACGCAGTAAATTACCCGCAAAATCTGAGCTCTCTCATTTTATGCAATAGCATGCCTGCATCACCAGATTTTGATGAACAGCTTGGGAAAAATTTTCAGCAAACTTTCGAGCGGCAAAATATGGAAGACCTGGAGCCCCTTCAAAAAAAGATCGATGCAGGTAATCGTGATATCGCTGTTCAGGAGAGATATGTACAGCTTCATTTCCGTCCTTCATTTTACGATACATCCGATGTAAATAAGCTTCAGCTGAATCTGTCAGATAGTTTTTTCAAAACAGAAGAGCTGCTACCCTACCTTGCTTCACATGAAGAACCCCGATCACTTATTCCTGAATTAAAAAGTGTTCATGTGCCTGCTTTGATCATTCGGGGTGAAATCGAAGTTATTCCTGTAGAATCGGACCGTAAACTTGAAGAGATTCTGAAAAATGGAAAGCTGATAAGCATCGACAAGGCCGGGCATTTTCCATTTGTTGAAAAGCCTGAAGAATTCACAGAATTGATTATAAATTTCGTAAAGAGTGAGACCGAGAGTTAACCGGGTATCTGATATTAAAGCAGGCTTTATTTAGCAGATGCCTTTACTTCCTGATTTACGCACTTTGCTTCTTTACTATTTTAAAATATTGAAGATCAATGAGTTACTAATCTTTAAAAGACATTACAGATATCACGAAAGCAATTTTAAACTGCTGATATTTGAAAGCTCAATTCTTAAAATAGACCTCTTCGGCTTTGAATCATAAGGTATAGCTCTTAGCAAATTCTAAGCTTCATATCTCTCGGACACTTTTCATCGGGGAAAAGTGTCCAAAACCCGCCGGCTTGGATTTCTTCAGGTGGGGTTTTCCTCTGGCTATGCGATGTAAAAAACAATGGTCCATAAAAATTTCGCAATTTTTTAAACTTCTCACCGGTATGTTTTTTACACCCATCGCACACGCCGCAGTAAAACCAGGCACCACCTTCAAAAATCACGATGCCGGAAGTTATTTTTCCTTATTAAAACTCTGAGCATAAAAAAGAGTTTAACCGGCCTCTGATTCGTGGAGGCGGTAAGCAGATACCTGTACATTAATCCATAATTCCAGCTCAATCAGACCGTATAGTTTTCAAAAAGATTTAGAATACTAATGTAACAATACTTGCCCTCGCTCATCTTTTTTATAGAAAATAAATTAAGCTCACGAAATTATTGCCTGATTTTTTGTACAATTGATCAGACATGGTTTAAAACAATCGAATGAAAAAAGATACACTCGAATTATTTGAAAGGCTTGAAGTACAGCGACGTGATATTATTGCCACTTATAATCTTCTGAGTCCGGATCAGCTGCAGTATTCTCCTGATGAGAAGCATTGGAACCTTCTCCAGGTAATGCGCCATCTTGTTACGGCAGAAATGCAGTCTTTTAAATACATTGAAAGAAAACATAAAAAGAAAGACAATGTACAAAAAACAGGCTTTGGTGCTGCAATGCGCAATTTTATTTTGAAAGCCGCCCTTTTTCTTCCTGTAAAATTTAAAGCCCCGAAAATCGCGGAAGTCAGTGAAAAGAATCCTGATTTAGAAAAGATGATCGAAGAGTGGGATGGAGTGCGCTTAAAATTCAAAAAACTGATCGAATCCAGTGATGAAGAAACACTTGGAAAAGGCCTCTATAAGCATCCAAGAGCGGGGTACTTAAATATAAAACAAGCTTTTGAGTTTATTGAATCGCATGTTACTCATCACAGAAAGCAGATGAAAAAGATTATGATGAGCCCTGCTTATCCATCCGGTTAATACAGCCGATCATTCACAGTACTAAATGGATTGTGAGGTACTACAAAATTATACCGATGCTCTGAATTTCAATATGTGAAACCAAGAATATCAAGACCGTTTTGAACCTCTTCATTCCTCATGAAGAGATCCCAAAGCAATCCGCTCCGATAATTCTCCATCATCACCACAATTGGACCCTGATCGATTGCAAGGTAGCGCTGAGGAAACCAGTTATGTTCAAAGCTAAAGGCGTCATAGAAACCGAAAGGCCCGAACGTTCTGTCGCGGTGATTCTCATATAAATTTCGGATCACCTTCATCGATTCCTCTGGTGTATACACAATCGAAGAGAGAGCAGCCGTGGGAGTAATTACACCATAATCCACATCAAATGGCCTGTGTGCCGCATAGCCATCAATCGAATAGCTGGCGGTTAATCCCCAGAGATCTTCTCCATATCCTTCAAAATCTTTTGGGTTTTGGATTGCGTATTCATACTGAATCAGCGTGTGATTGCGGTTATTCTCCCAGTAGTTGGCATATTGATCTTCAAGATTTCTCGGGTCGAGCCCAAGGTAGGAGTAATGAGCCCAAAAGAGCGGTCCTCCATATTCTTCAGCTCCGTTATGGCGAAGAGGCAGGGAGTGGCCGTAAGCTTCATGGCCCGTATACATGATGTTACCTCCTCTTGCCCAGCCTTCATGATATACCTGCGGATCGATAGAGTATGTTGGAGAAGATGCCGCGAGTATATAAACAATTAGCGCTTCATCATATCCGCGAACCTGGTGGTTAATCGCCCAGCCATGGTTGGGAGACCAATGCCAATACAGAACATCTTCAGCCCCGTCTTTGGTATGCCAGTGCCAGTCTACCTCT
>SLAU01000376.1 GCA_007126675.1 Balneolaceae bacterium | reverse complement strand
TGATCGCCTCCATGCAGCCGGTACATGCTACCAGCGATATGAATATGGCCGAAGATCGTGTGGGATCGGAACGAATTAAAGGAGCTTATGCCTGGCAAACTTTTTTGGATCAGGGAACTGTGATTGCCGGCGGATCCGATTTTCCGGTTGAAAGGGTAAATCCGTTCTACGGGCTTCATGCGGCCGTTACACGGCAGGATCATGATGATATGCCGCCCGGAGGCTGGTATAGCGAGCAGGCTATGAGCCGTTTCGAAACACTCAGAGCGTTTACAATTGATGCGGCTTATGCGGCTCATCAGGAAGATGTAATCGGAACACTTGAACCCGGCAAGTGGGCTGATTTTATACTTATAGACCGGGACTTTTTTGAAGTTGATGCCTCAGAAATCTGGCAAACGGAAGTGCTTGAAACATGGGTTGCAGGAGAAAAAGTTTATTCAAAAGAGTAACAGCTGCAGATAATGAAAATTCGTCTCGAACAGATCAACCCAATCATTGGGGACATCGATGGTAACCATCAAAAAATAACAGATGCGTTAAAACGCGCTGAAAACGATGGCATTGATCTGCTGATTTTACCAGAAATGGTTGTAACAGGCTACCCCGTGCAGGATCTGATTGAGAAAGAGTTTTTCAGAAACTACTGTTATGAAGTGAATTCACAAATTGTAAACAGCACCGGGAATACAGCACTGCTTTTTGGTTCAGTAACCAAAAATAATTCCGCAACAGGGCGGAAGATGTATAACTCTGCGCTGCTTGCAAAAAATGGACAGCTGCTGGGTACAGTTCATAAAACACTTCTTCCCACCTATGATGTGTTTGACGACCTGAGATATTTTGAGCCGAATAAAGAGTTTAAATGCCTTGAGCTGCAGGATGTAAAACTCGGGGTTACCATCTGCGAAGATATATGGTATAATGAAAATGAGGTGCAGTATCATATCTATGAGACCGATCCAGCGGCAGAGCTGAAAAAAAGAGGGGCTGATGTAATTATAAACGTATCTGCATCACCCTACACAAAAACCAAACATGAAAACCGGGTGCAAATGCTTGTAAATCATGCAAAAAGATTGAAGCTTCCGGTTCTTTATTCTAATCAGGTTGGATCACATACAGAGATCATTTTTGACGGTGATTCAATGGCTATTTCAACCGGGGGGTCGGTGATAAGCCGCACACAGCCCTTTGAAGCTTCTTTTACGGATATCGAGTTTGATACTGAAACAGGTTCAATCCAAAAGTTAACCGAAAAAAAAGAAACGCAATATCCGGAATCACCTGAAGCCAGAAATTTTTCAGCCCTTAAAGCCGGTATTGTTGATTATTTTGAAAAAACCGGTCTGGGTAAAAAAGTTTTAATCGGATTAAGCGGAGGTATCGACTCAGCGGTAGTTTGTGTACTGGCAGCTGAAGCTTTGGGGTCAGAAAATGTGACAGCCATTACTATGCCTTCAAAATACTCGAGCGAGGGCAGTGTGTCTGATTCAAGAAAACTTGCCGATAACCTGGGAATTGAGCTGCACGAAATTGAGATACAGGAATTGAAAGATAAATTTTTAGATCAGCTTGAACCTTATTTTGCCGGCACAAAATTTGGTGTTGCAGAAGAAAATCTGCAAAGCAGAATCAGAGGCACACTTTTGATGGCATGGTCAAATAAGTTTAATGCGTTTTTATTAGCCACAGGCAACAAGTCGGAATATGCCGTTGGCTATGCCACGCTTTATGGTGATATGAACGGTGCACTGGCGGTTATAGGCGACCTGTATAAAACGGAAGTTTACACCCTTGCGAGATGGTTTAATGAAGAGTACTTTAAAAAGGAAGTAATTCCGGATGCGATCATAAACAAGCCACCGAGCGCAGAATTGCGGCCCGATCAGAAAGATTCCGACTCACTGCCCGAGTATGATATTCTTGACTCTATTCTCTACCAGTATGTTGAACTGCAAAAAAGTGCGGAGCAAATAGCCTCGGATATAATTGACAGAGAAACCGTTAACAGAGTTATCAGGCTGGTAGATAACAATGAATTTAAAAGATATCAGGCTGCGCCTATACTTAAACTTTCTTCTAAATCGTTTGGCGTTGGCAGGCGCTGGCCAATTGTTCAAAAGTGGACGGGTCACGAATTTTGAAAAAAAATAAACTAACCTTGCGTTTTCGCTCATATGTGCGGATTATTATAAGTCAGACTAAATATCATCTAACCCCTGTAAAACCTCAACAATTCATGAAAAAAGTTCCCTTCTTAATCGTACTGCTGCTTTGTTACTCAGTTGTGCACGCTCAGCAATCAGAATCGAACATTGATACAGCCGAAGTGCCAAAAAAGCTGTTATCATATCCAAATCCATTGTTTGATAGCGGCGAAGAAGAACTTCAGAATTTTCCGGGGGAGACTGTTGGTGATCTTGAAAGAGAAAAGCTTACCCGCATTTCGGATGTGTACAGAATGCACGTTTTAGCTATTGATGCACAGGTTCAGGGGGACCTTGTACAGGCCGAATCGTATATAAATGATGCTTTTGCCGCAATCCAGTCTTTAATGGATGATTATCCGGAAATTCAGAGTGACCGTCGATTTTCTGCACTTTACAGATCAGTAATGGCTGAATACCGCGAGTTTTATGCAATTTCAGAACCTATGAATGAAGTAGAAGGTGATATTTTTGCAATTCAGAATGAAATGTTTGCTGAAGATGATGACTGGATTGCTGAAGGATATACACTTCCCGACAATCTCACTTTTAACCGAACCCAGGTACCATTAGTACAAAACCGGCATGTTAATCGGCACCTGATGTACTACACAATGCGCCGTCCTGATGTTATGGAGCGCTGGCTGGAGCGATCTGACTATTATTTCCCTATGATGATCGAAATTTTTGAAGAGGAAGGTGCACCCACCGAATTGGTTCACCTTGCAATGATTGAAAGCGGACTTGTGCCCACAGCCCGAAGCTGGGCTGCAGCAGTGGGAATGTGGCAGTTCATCAGGGCAACAGGGGCAATGTACGGGCTCGAAGTAAACTGGTGGATTGATGAACGCCGCGACCCCGTTAAATCAACACGTGCAGCGGCAAGACACTTAAATGATCTTTACGACATATGGGGCGATTGGCACCTTGCAATGGCAAATTACAATATCAGCCCAAGAGGTCTGCGCAGAGCAATCCGGGCGGCAGGCGGAGTTGAAGATTACTGGACTGCTTTTCCTTATCTTCCGCGCGAAACCAGGGGATACGTACCCGGTTTTATAGCAGCTACAATGATTGCAATGAATGCGGAAGAGTTCGGCTTTTCACGAGATGTGAGCACTGAAAGATACCAGTTTGAAGTTGTGGAAGTAGATGGTTTGATGCCGCTGGATCAACTGGCCGAAGCTGCCGGGATTACAACTCAGGAATTAAGGAGATACAATCCTGAGCTTTTACGCTGGGCAACACCTCCGGGCGACAGTTATCCCTTAAAATTACCGGTTGGCACTAAAGAAAGATTCCAGATTGCTTATCAGGATATTCCAAAAGATGAAAGAGCCTCTGAAATTACCAAGCATACTGTAAGGCGCGGAGAAACTCTCGGTTTTATTGCACAACGATATGGAACAACCGTTCGATCTTTATATGAGACAAATGAGGGTTTGAGTAATGTTATTCATCCCGGACAAACAATTGTAGTGCCCATTGCACCGGGCAGTATGGAAAGAATATCGGCAAATCAGCCTTCAAATTCTCCGGCGGCTACAGCCGGCCGGCAAAGAGCTCCTCAGCAGCAACAGCAGGTTCAGGCACCGCCAAACACAACTCCGGTTACGTACACGGTAAAAAGCGGTGACACCATTGGCCATATCGCTGAATGGTACGATGTGCGCGCATGGCAAATACGTGCATGGAACGGCATCGGTAATACAATCAGGGTTGGACAAAATTTGACGATTCATGTGCCTAATAATCGCAGAGATTATTACAGACAAGTCAACGATCTGAGTTTTGCTAAAAAACAGGAACTGGAAAGAAGGCAGCGTGCAGGCGAAAATATTTTTGCTTTGCGGTTTAACGGAGAATCTTCTTCCGGCAGTAATACAATTTCTTACACTGTACGCCGAAATGAAACGTTAGGTGGTATAGCCCGCAGGCACGGAGTGAGTGTTGCCGCAATCCAGAGGGCTAATAATATGAGCGGAACCACAATTTATGCCGGACAAACAATCCAGATACCGGCCAATTAACAGTTAATGATTCGAAATTCAAAAATAGTACTGACTGTCTTACTGACAGTTCTGCTTTTCTCATCAATAGCTTTAGTACGACAGGGTGATCTCTATTTTCAGATAAAGAAACAGCTTTCAATTTTTAGTGAGCTGTACAAAGAGGTTGCTACCCTGTATGTGGACGAGGTAAGCCCGGAAACCCTGATGAAGTCGGGCATAGAAGCGATGCTGAATAATCTTGATCCCTACACGGTTTTCATTGATGAAGGGGAACAGCAACAAATGGAAATTCTGTCAACAGGCTCATTTGGCGGGATTGGTGTGGATGCCGGATTCAGGGGAAACGATGTGGTAATCATCGCTCCGCTTGAAGGCTATCCTGCGCAGAGGGCCGGTTTGCGCCCCGGTGATATTATTAGGTCTGTAAACGGTGTGTCAACTGATGGCATGTCTCCTGAAGATGTTCAGCAACTAACCATAGGTGATGTTGGGACATCTGTAGAGATTGTGATTTTCCGGCCGGGAATCGAACAGGAGATTAAATATGAACTGGAGCGAGAGAGGATAGAGGTAAAGAATATTTCTTTTGCCGATCAGATCGGGCAAAATAACGACATTGCTTACATCCATTTATCCCGTTTCGGGCAGCAGGCTGCAGAGGAAATTCGTGAAAGTCTTTTGACAGCAAAAGAGAACTCAAATCTGAACGGATTGATTTTAGACTTAAGAAATAACCCGGGCGGACTTTTAAACGAAGCTGTTGATATTGTAGATAAATTTATTGAACCGGGAGTAACAGTTGTTGAAACCAAAGGCAGAATTACGAGCCAGAACAACACTTTTATGTCGGAAGAGCCGGCAATATTTGAAGACCTGCCAATTATTGTGTTATTAAACCAAGGCAGTGCAAGTGCCTCAGAAGTTGTGGCAGGTGCTTTTCAGGATCTTGACAGGGCTGTTATTGTTGGTGAGGAAAGTTTTGGTAAAGGGTTAGTGCAAACCATCCGGCCGCTGCCTTACAACACCTCCATGAAAATCACGGTATCAAAATATTACACACCCAGTGGAAGAAGCATTCAGTCTATTGATTATTCAGGAGAGGGCGGAGCTTACGGACAGACAGTTCCGGATTCGCTAAGACGATCATTCCAAACAAAAAATGGCAGGACGGTATTTGATGGCCATGGTATCAGGCCGGATGTTATAATGGATTCTGATAGAGAATCGCGGGTGGAAGCAGCAATACTTCAAAATAATCACTTCTTCTTTTTTATAAACCAGATGATAAATGAAGGAGAGCTTGAAGATGAATCACTGCCTGATAACATTTACGATCTGTTTTTAGATTACCTGGATGAGCAGCAGTTTGATTATGAAACCCCGGCAGACAGAAGCCTGAATACCTTAGAACAGCAAGCTGAATTTTTTGATGATCAAAATGAGTTCGAACGATCAGTTTCAGAACTCAAAATCCTTGCTGAGCGGCAAAAACTGGAGGAGATAACTAAGAGCCGAGATTTCATAAAAAAAGAATTGAAGAAAGAGTTAGTGTCTCAAAAAGCTGGCTCAGCGGAACGTTTCAGAGCTGGCCTTGAGGATGATCCGTTTATGCTTAAGGCAATGGAGCTGTTGCTGGATTCTGAATTGTATAATTCAGTATTAACACCATAAGTTTGGGTAAAGCTGATCTTCATACCCATACTACGGCATCTGATGGCGCTTACACGCCGGAAGATCTTTTAAAGTACGCAAGGAAAAAAGGACTCCAAACAATTTCAATAACCGATCATGATACGATAAAAGGTTATCTTGAGGCAGTAGAAATTGCAGAAAAGTACGGAATAGAAATAATTTCCGGGATTGAAAACACGGTAATCTGGAAAGGCAAAGAGGTTCACCTGCTCGCTTACGGCTTTGATGCAAAAAACGACGAAATACTTTCACTGATATACAGACAGCGGAATGCCCGAAAAGAGAGAATGGAGATAATTGTAGACCAGCTTCAGAAACAGGGTCTGGCTATAAATATTGATGAAGTAAAAGCTGAAGCCAGAACCGGGAATATTGGTCGCCCGCATGCTGCTGAGGTTTTAAAAAATAAAGGTTATGTTACAACAGTTAATGAAGCATTTATACGATATCTCTCTTTTGAAAAACTGAATGAGGTGAAAGCCGGCTATGCCGGAATTGATGAGGTTATTGATATTTTCAAAAAAGGCGGCGGAGTATTATCGCTTGCACATCCGGGCCCGCTTTATTCAAGCAAAGAGGTTCAAGAACTGGTATCTTTAGGCATCGATGGAATAGAATGCATCCACCCCAGCCACAGCTTCAGTGTGCAAAGAATATTTACGGCATTGGCTGAAAGAGAAAATTTGCTGATTACCGGTGGAAGTGACTTTCATGGAAAGGGAACCTCAGATTATGACCCATATTTTGGTATCGTTACTCTTGGGGATCAGCATGTGGCATCCCTCAAACGTATGATTCGAAGAAGAGTTGAATTTAGCTGATAGAAAAAATGAATATGGACTGGACTAAGATAAAGGTGGTAATTGTAGCAGCAAAGTGGAATTCGTTTATTACTGATGAAATGACTAAGGGTGCTGAAGATGCTTTAAAAGGCAAAGGCATACCTGAGGAAAATATTGAGATATTCAGATCCCCCGGCTCGTACGAAATTCCTTTAGCCTGTAAATATGCATTAGATATACTTGGTGCAGATGGAGTAGTTGCTATAGGCGCAGTGATTAGAGGTGGTACTCCACACTTTAATTATGTATGCGATGCTGTTAATAAAGGAATTTCCGAATTAAATATTGAATACAATAAACCAATAGCTTTTGGAGTTCTGACTACCGACACTGTTGAGCAGGCTATCGAAAGGTCAGGTATTGATAAAGGAAATAAAGGAGCTGAAGCAGCACTTGCGATGTGTGATATGCTTGAATTAAAAGAACAAATGATTCAGAAAACAAATTAGTAAATGAATCTTGATAAAAGCTTATATTAGCTCTAATATATATAGCTTGACAACAATCTCTATATTTAATCATTGAAGCCACTTACACTTACAAATAACGCACAATCGGATTCTGATAAAAGAAACCAAGAGAAGCTGGTTGCTGCAGGCGAATTGCCCCGTCACATTGCTATCATTATGGATGGAAATGGCAGGTGGGCACAAACAAAGGGTAACATTCGCATACATGGGCACAAAGCCGGTGTGGATTCCGTTCGGGATATCACCGAGTCATGTGCTCAGCTTGGAGTAGAACATCTTACACTATACGCGTTTTCTACTGAAAACTGGAATCGGCCTTCTGCCGAAGTAAACGGTTTGATGAAATTACTTGTGGCTTCGCTTCGCGATGAAGCAGAGAATTTGCACGAAAATAATATTCGCTTCAGTACAATCGGCCAAATTGAAAGGCTGCCGGTAAACTGCCAGAAAAAAATTCAGGAAGTAACCGATCTTACTAAAGATAATGACAGGCTTCAGCTTTGTCTAGCTCTAAGTTATTCTGGCAGATGGGATATCACAGAAGCAGTGAAAAAACTTGCTGTAGAAGTCAGAAATGGTAATATCAACCCGGAAGATATTGACGACTCGCTGATTAGCTCACATCTTTCAACTGCTGATATACCAGATCCGGATTTAATTATCAGAACAAGTGGCGAATTCAGGATCAGCAATTTTCTTTTATGGCAACTCGCATACTCCGAGTTATACATTACAAAAACTTACTGGCCCGACTTTAAAAGAGATGAGCTCTACGAGGCAATAAAATCATTCCAAAAACGTGATCGTAGATATGGTGAAGTAAAAAAAGGATACACTAAGGCGATATCATCAACAGTTATAAATCAAATCATTTCATAAAACAATACGTAAGATTTTACACGTGAATAGAACAAAGTTTTTTCTTGTTTCCTTAGCATTCTTAGTTGCAGGTGTTTGTTCAGTTGAATTCGCTTTTGCCCAGGAAGAACGCTCTCAAATTACTATCGAGGATCCGACCAATTTTATCCCGAGGCAGCTCGAAATTGTCGATATATCCATAACAGGCCTTAATACTGCCCGCGAATCCTATATCTTAAGCAGCAGCGGTCTTAGCGTAGGGAATGTTATTTCCATTCCGGGTGATGAAATATCAAACGCAATTAAGCAGCTGTTCAGAACCGGATTATTCTCTGACATTCAAATCTATCATGAAAGGGTTCCCGGAGGTGTAAGTTTAGAAATTGCTGTACAGGAACAACCGCGATTGCAGCGCTACGAAATTGAAGGAGTCAGGCGCAGCCACAGGCGGGATTTGAGAGAAAAAATGAATTTGCTATCTGGCTTTTCTGTAACTACATCAGTCAGGGAGCAGGCACTTAATGTAATTGAAAGATACTACCGGGATAAGGGATACTGGAACACCCAGATAGAAATTGTTGAAGAAATTACTGATGAAGCCAGAAACAGGGTTAGTTTAACCTTTATTATTGATCCGGGTGAGCGTATTAAAGTGCGTGAGTTTAATTTTGAGGGCAATGAAGCATTTAGTGACCGAAGACTCCGAAAAAGTTTTGATACAATTAAGCAGGACAGATGGTGGAGAATATTCAGACGGCATGTTTACACCCAGGACGATTTTGAAGAAGGTAAGCAGAATCTGCTGCAGTTTTATCGTGATCACGGATATCGCGATGCAAGGATAGTAGATTATTCTGTTTATGTTGATACCTGGCGACGCGGAAAAGAGGGTGTATTTTTTGACTTCATAGTAGATGAAGGCGCACAATATAAAGTAAGAAACATCACCTGGGAAGGAAATACAGTTTATACTGATGAGCAGCTGACTCAGGCTCTTGGCTTTAATAAAGGCGACATTTTCAATGAGACAAAGTTTAATGAGAACATTGAGTTCAGAAGAGATGATCAGGATATTACCAGCCTCTACCAAAATATCGGTTATCTGTTCTTTAATATTTTCCCCGAAATCAGAGTAGTTGGAGAAGATTCGCTAGACCTCCACTTTGAACTGGTTGAGGATGAAATTGCCACAATCAGGGATGTATCCTTTACAGGAAATACAAAAACTCACGACCATGTTGTACGCAGAAATTTAAGAACGATTCCCGGCAATACGTATAGCCGGTCTGCGATTGTTAGGTCAATCCGAGAATTAAGCCAGCTTGGATTCTTTAATCCCGAAGGCATAAATCCAGAAATTATCCCCGACAGGCAGGAAAAAACAGTTGATATCATTTATGAACTGGAAGAAACCCAGGGTTCTGATAACTTTGAGTTGTCGGGTGGTTTTGGCGGACGTCAAATTGGTGTAATACTTGCTGCCCGGGTTAACTTTAACAATTTCTCGGTACAACGGATGTTTGAGTCTGGCGGATGGAACCCGATTCCATCCGGAGACGGTCAGCGCCTTTCTTTAGGTGCGCAGGTAACCGGGCGTGGTTATCAGAGTTATTCATTCAGCTTTACAGAGCCCTGGCTTAGAGGAAGACCAACTTCCCTTGGTGTAAGTTTATCGTACGATTTCTTAGACTTTAGCCGCCAACGAAGATTTGTAGGGCAGCAAACAGGTACCCGCCAAAGAAATGAACTTTTTTCTGCAAGTGTAAGCATTGGCCGAAGATTAAGCTGGCCGGATGACTTCTTTTCGCAGCGTACAATTCTTACGTACAACAGGTTTAATGTTCTTGGTTTCAGCCAGGTATTTGAAGATGGACGTGCCGATCTTTTAACCCTTAGGCAGGTTATTGAAAGAAACTCAACGGATAATCCAATATCACCAAATACCGGTTCAAGGTTTAGTATTTCAGGTGAAGCAGCCCTGCCACTACCGGATTTTGCACAGTTTTATAAAGTAAAAACATCCTATCAGAACCATACTTCTATCGTGGGGCGCCTTGTGCTAAGTTCATCCGCAGAATATGGATATATGGGATATTTTAGTGATTCAAACCAAAGTAATTTCCAACGATTTTTCATTGGTGGTACACAGTTGCAGCAGCGCCAGAATTTCATAAACGATAATATTGATATGAGAGGATTCCCCGGAGGATTTAACGGGGTGATTTCTCCGCTGGATCAGAACAGAAATATGGTCGGTGGCCGTGTTTACAATAAATATTCCTTTGAATTGCGTTATCCGGCAATCAGGTCTGAACAAGTTCAGCTGATTCCATACGCATTTTTTGATGCGGGTAATACATTTAATGGAATGTCAGAATTTGATCCGTTTAGTGTAAAGCGGGCAGTAGGATTTGGAACCCGGATCTTTTTGCCGATTCTTGGATTGGTTGACTTAAGTTACGGTTACCGGCTTGATGGAACACCGGCTTCAAACGAAGGCCCGGGATTAAGTGCCGGACAGTGGGAGTTCTTGTTTAATATCGGTGCACCATTTTAATGATGATTCGCGTTTTAACATACACTGTTCTGTTTTTGTTTGCTGTGCAGGTTGCTCATGCACAGGATCAGAGGATAGGATTTATAGATTCGGATGTTATAATGCAGAATATGCCTGAGTATAGCGGAATTGAGCAGCGGCTCAATTTATTAAGCGATAACTGGCAAAATGAAATCAGAGAAATGGAAAGTGAAATTGAAGAGCTTGAACGTGATTTTGAAGCAAGGGAAATCCTCTTCACTGATGAAGTAAGGCAGCAGCGTTTAGCCGAAATTGAAAATTTAAAACAACAACGTGATCGTTACGTTGAAGAAAAGTTTGGACCTGAGGGTGAGTATTTTCGAACCCAGGAAGAACTTTTGGAACCGATTCAGCGCCAGATATTTGACGCTTTAACAAGAGTTGCAACCAGAAATAATTACGATTTTGTTTTCGACAGGGCCCAGGAAACACGCTTTTTGTTTACACGCCAGGAGTGGAACTTAACCGAGAGAGTGATGTTAGAGATGGGACTAGATGTTGAGTTAACAAGAAATTAACAACAATAAACTTTATATTTTCGCCTCAAAATTTTAACAATGAATTATATGAGAAAATTACTATTACTTACGGTTATAGTACTCTTTCCGGCACTTGCATTCAGCCAGTTAAAGATGGGAATTATGGATCCGCAAGTAGTTTTGGATGCAATTCCAGAAGCTGCTGAAATTGAATCTCAACTACAAACGTATGTTGAAGAAAGAGAAAGGGTATTTCAACAAAGATATATGGACTGGATTGAAGACGTTACTGATTACTCAGAACGTGTTGAAGCCGGTACTTTAAGCGACTCAGAGCGCAGGGAAATAGAGGAAAGACTTGCTGAAGGCGAAAGCGAACTGCAGGCTTTGCAAAACCGGATTCAAAATCAAATCCGGCAAAGACAAAATGAACTATTTTCACCTCTCTTGAACAGAGTAGACACGGCTATGGAAACTATTTCCAGAGAACTGGGACTGGATTATGTGGTTAACAAAACTTCGAATACCGGTGATCCTATTATTTACTATGCCTCAGAAAGAGGTATTGATATAACTGAAAGAGTAATTGAATATCTACAACAGAATTAATTCGAAACTATAGAACTATGAAAGCAATCAACATTATAGGTTTAATCGCGTTACTTGCCTTTACCGGACTATTAACCGCACAGCCGGCTCAGGCTCAGGATATGAAAATAGGATTTGTGGATCCCCGTGCTGTGCTTGAAAGGATGCCTGAAATGCGGGCAGTTCAGCAACGTTTGCAAAACTTCGCAGAAAGGAAACAACTTGAGTTATCAGAAAAAGAACGCGAGTTGCAATCCGAAATTGAACTATACCAGCAAAGAGTTGGTGTAATTTCAGAAAGTGCCAGAGAGCGTGAGGAACAGCGTCTCAGTGAAATGGATGCAGAGTTACGCCAGTTACAAACGGCAGCTCAACAGGAATTGGAACAGCGCCGTATGGAACTGATGGCTCCGCTTTTAGAACAAATTCAAAACTCAATCAGTACAATTGCTGAGAACAGAGGATTAGATTATGTTCTGAATATGACAACATCTACAGGTGATGTGATAATACTCTATGTTTCTGAAGAAGTTCAGAACGAATATGATATTACGGATGCTGTTATGAGAGATCTTGAAATTTAATCTGATACTTTCTCAGAAATTTTTAAAGGCAATCTGTTAGCTCAGATTGCCTTTTTTATTTGCAGAAACAAGAATCAGCGAACTCTTTTTCTTCGGTTTCGGATGTAGTCTTCAAAAACATATTCACCAAGCTGATTTAGTGAAGAATAGTAAGCCCTCCCTTTATTTGCTTTAGTGAAATCTCTGACAAAACTCTGCAAATAAGGATCTCTCGCAATCATAAAAGTAGTAATGTCAATATCATTTCTCCTGCACTTAACAGCTTCATCCAGAACTTTATTAATGATTTTTCGATCCAGGCCAAAGCTGTTCTTATAGAGACGGCCATCTTCAAACATACATGATGGCTTCCCATCAGTAATCATAAAAATCTGCTTGTTTGAGTATTTTTTCCGATGCAGTAAATGCCTCGCAAGCTGTAAGGCTTGTAATGTATTCGTATGATATGGCCCTACCTGTAGGTAGGGAAGATCTTCAATCTTGATTTCCCATGCTTCATTTCCAAATGCAATAATATCAAGTGAATCATTTTCATATTGATTGATGATTAATTCTGATAGCGCCATTGCCACTTTTTTGGCCGGGGTAATCCGGTCCTCTCCATATAGTATCATGCTATGGCTTAAATCGATCAGCAATACTGTAGATGCTGAAGTGTAATGATCTGTATCATGAATTCTCAGATCAGATTCGCGCAGGTCAAAATCATTCAGAGAGCTGTGTTTAAGCATATTTAGCATTGTACCCACACTGTCAATCTGGTTCATGTCGTCACCGGGGAACCAGTTTCTTGTTTCCGGTTGTTTTTCGAGGCCTTTGCCGGTATGTGGTGTTTTATGGCTTCCCTTGCCTCCTTTATTTAATTGCTTAAATATTTCATCCAAAGCCTTCTTACGAATACTCTTATTTGTTTTGCTTGTTGGAATCATCACATTCTGCTGATCATCATACTCCAGGTAGCCGCGCTCTTTCATATCTTCTATGAAATCGCCAATGCCATAACCGTCTTCAAACTGTTTGGTGATTCCATACTCTTCATCCAAATCGTTCAGCCATCGCAGTGCTTGTGTAACATCTCCGCCCGAAATTGTAAGCAGCTGTTGAAATAGATCCCACAGTGTATCAAACGGAGAACTACCCCGGTGTTTTTGAAATCTTTCGTCCCATTTCAGATATCTGAAGTGCATAATTTGATTGGCAGGGTTGAACTTTATACTTACTATTCGTAACTCTATTCATTGGCAAATCATTGCATAGCAACAAAACATATTTTCAGAAAGTTGAGTAGTAGTACAAAGTCCGGGAATAGTTTAAACGACCGCTTATATCACGAGAGAACTCTGTGGGCAGAAGACTACAATAATGTGATGGGCCTTGATGAAGTGGGACGCGGATGTTTATGCGGGCCCGTTGTAGCAGCAGGTGTAATTTTTGAAGCCGGTTTTGAACCAAATATTAAAATAAGAGACAGTAAAGCGATTTCCTTAAAAGAGAGAAAAGAGCTTTCGGATGAAATAAAAAAAACCGCTAAATCCTGGATTATTCAAAGTTGTACTCCTAAGGAAATTGATAATCTGAATATTCTACAGGCCTCCATTAAAGCGATGATTAACTGTGCTGAAAAGAGTGAAGTTGAACCTGATTATTTATTGGTTGACGGAAATAGATATACATCTTCAGTTATTCCATATTCTTGTATTATTAAAGGAGATGACAAGTCAGCTTCGATTGCTGCGGCATCGATACTGGCAAAAGTTTACCGCGATGATCTGATGAAAAAGCTGCACGAAGAGTATCCCTGCTTTGGCTGGGACAGTAATGTTGGTTACCCCACACAAACACATCTGAAGGCTCTCGAAAAATATGGGTACACAAAGTACCACAGGCTAAGTTTTAACTTACGTACTGATCAGCCCTTTAAGCTACCTGTAGATGCTGAATGAGCGTTTATAGAGATGCATATTAATGCAGATAGCAAGCATTAAGGTGTTTGCAAGAAACGCAGATCCGCCATAACTAACAAATGGCAGGGGCACACCCATAATCGGCAATACAGCAGTTGCACTTCCAACATTTATCACAAAATGAGCAAAATAAAGGTAGGTTACGCTAATAATTACAAGCTGTGAAAAGGGATGCTTTTGAATACCTGCAATAGTAAGTAAACGCAGAAAGAGAGCGGCAAAAAGTAATAAAACTAAGCTTGAACCGATAAATCCAAATTCTTCGCCGATCACACAGAAAACAAAGTCGGTCCATTGTTCGGGTAAAAAGCGAAGCTGTGTTTGTGTTCCTTCCATAAAGCCTTTACCCTGAAATCCGCCAGAGCCGATTGCCGTTTTAGCTTGCAGCACATTCCATCCGGCCCCCTGGGGATCAAGTGTAGGGTTTACAAACGCCTCTACTCTTGCCCGCTGGTGTGGCTGAAGAACTTCCTGCAGGGCCACTTCAGTGCCAATAACTACAACAAATCCAAGCAGTAGGGAGGAAATACTCAGCCATGGTATTTTTTGGAGGAAGAAGATCGTTAAGGCAATAATAACGGTGACAACTAATCCAATCGGGAGGCTGATTACAGAAAAATAGCCGATGATTGCCGGTGAAATAATAAGTAATGAAATACCATAAGGCAGGCCTGACCATAACAGTACAACCGGAATAAGTGCAAGCAGAACGAGCGCAGTTCCGGTATCATTCTGCATGATGATTACAATTACGGGAACCAGGATCAGCATTACAGTTGTTAATGCTGTTTTAAAATCATTAACCGATACATTTCTGGTGTGTGTAAGATAATTTGCCACAGCAAGTACAGTTGCCAGTTTCAGAAATTCACTGATCTGGACACGCATACCAAATATTGACAACCATCTTCTGCCGCCACTTACTTCAATACCGATGAATACAGTTAGTATAGCAAGTGCTAAGCAGATTGCATAAAAAATGTATGATACACCCTGGAATGTACGGGGCGACGTAAACTGAATTGCAATTAAACACACGAGCGATATGCCAATCCAGGTAAGCTGTCTTGAAAAATTATTCTGTATATACGAGGGCAAAAATTCGGATACGGGTCCCTGAGTAGCGCTATAAATGGCAACAAGGCCGATACCTGTAAGTGCAACCCATATAAATATAACCGACCAGCTAAAATCTTTCAGATTAATCATTCGTCTGCCGCCTCCGTATCTGCCTCGTCATCGTCTGCCGGTGTTTCTTCTCTCGGTGTAAAATTCAGAACATAATTCAGCACATGCGGGCGCAGTATTTCACCTTTCAGATATTGCTCAATAACCAAAGAAGCAACCGGTGCAGCAGAGATCGATCCAAAGCCGGCATTTTCCATAAGTACTGCCACGGCAATTTCAGGATCATCAGCCGGAGCATATGCAATAAACCAGCCATGATTTTGTCCGTGTGGGTTTTGAGCAGTACCGGTTTTACCGGCAACTTTAATATCGGGCAAATTAGCATAAAAACGCCCGCTCCCTTCTGTTACTGCTCCACGCATTCCTTTTTTCACGGCTTCGAGGTTTTCCTGCGTTACCCAATCTATTTTCGTTCTTTGAGGATTTGTATAGCTGAGTGTGCCATTATTGTCTCTGATAGCGTGCACAATATGTGGCTGAACCCTGTAACCCCCATTTGCGAGCGAGCTTACAGCCACCGCCATTTGCAATGGAGAAACAGATACAAGCCCCTGTCCAATCCCAAAGTTCATCAGGTCACCGATACTCCAGTTTCTGCGGCCAAACGTCATATCGAGGTACGTACTGTCTGGCATAATTCCGGAGGTTTCAAACGGCAGATCAATTCCATTTGAGATGCCCATGCCAAAATCTTTCATTTTTTGAGACCAGTCATTCAAATGGCCTTGTGTGGCAATTCGATCCATGATCCATAAAAAGTAGGTATTGCTCGATTTAGCCAATGCTTTTTCGAGGTCATAGTAACCGGGGTCTGCCAGATCACGATACGCCCTGCCGCGTATATAGGCGCCTGTATTGTAGATCTCTTTTTCAGGAGTTACCAAACCTAAATGCAGACCAAATAAACCCATAAAAGGCTTAAAGGTTGATCCCGGTGGCTGCCTTGATGAAATGGCACGGTTATAAAGCGGGGTTAGCGTATCGGCATTAATAGATTGCCAGTACTCAGCATCTATACGCCCCGAAAGTTTATCAAGATTGTATTGAGGTGCACTTACAAGGCTGAGGATTTCACCTGTATTCGGATCCATCGCAACTACGGATCCCCGCTTATTCTCCATGATCTTTTCAGTCAGCATTTGAAGATCTGCATCAAGTGTGGTGACCAGGTCAGAACCTTTTATCGGCGAGATATCAAGTTGTCCGTCGTTATAGTTTCCAAGTGCCTGTCCATATGCATTCACCTGCAGATACTGCGTACCTCTGTTTCCCTTCAGAAAGTCTTCGTAAACCATTTCAATGCCACTCTTCCCAATCCGGTCACCAAGTCGGATATCGTCAGACCGCAGATAATCTTCGCGTGATGCTTCCCTGAGATACCCCAAAGCATGCGATGCGTTTAATTCTAAAGGATAGTTGCGCTTACTTTCAATTTGATTACCAATTCCGGGTAATCGCCAGATATTTTCCTCAATCGCTGAAAACACCTCAAACGGCACTTCAGTGAAAAGCCTTGAGGTTCTGTGCCATGAGAATTGCTGAGCTAACTGAACTCTCTCTAAAACCACTTCTTCGGGTAAATTCAAAATTTCTGCTAATACGTGCAGTTTATCCATTCTGAACTTAGCAGGAGTGATGGTAATGGAGTAAATCGGCTGGTTATCTACAATTATGGTTCCATGGCGGTCGAGAATTAAACCGCGAGCCGGATTAACCACATCCATTCGTATAGAGTTTTGACGGCTTAAAGGTGCATATTTATCATAGTCGATAATCTGCAGCTGGATTATACGCCCAAATAGCACAATCATTCCGATTACTACAATGGCTTGCAGTATACGAATTGATGTTTTTAAGTGTTGAGAGTGACGTTTTTTTTGCATACTAATTTTCTACCCGCACAAGCTGTAAGAAACTACCCACTAAAGCTGTAAATAAACTGCTAACCAGCAGTAAACTCCAAATGACAAAATCACTTGCATAAAGCTCCGAAAAAATACTAACGACAAAAAAGAAACTATTGTGTATAAAACTGATAACAAAAATTATCAGAAATATTTGCCACAGTAAGAAACGGTTACCGCTGGTTCGCTCTAAAAATCCATGTACGATAAATACTGTGAGCACCTTTGCAAACATATTGATGCCCCATAAATCGGTAAGCGAGTCCTGGGCCAATCCCAGTATTGCAGCAAGTATAATCGATTCCGTTTTCGAAGTTTTAGTACAAATCCAAATCAGAAATAGTAATACAAGATCTGATTCTGCGTCAAAAATTGTCAGATGCCTAAGCAGAATAATCTGGATCGCCACCATACCTAACCCAATAAGCAACATTCTGGTAAATTCTGAACGGATCAAAACAGCTCCTCCTGTTGCAGTTCCAGTTCAATAATCGTTGTATCGGGTTCAAACTTTTTTATAAAAGCTTCAGATAAAGTAAAAAGATCAACCAAAGCGTCCAGGTAAACCGTTTGTGTCTCCACTCCGTCGCCCGGTTCAACTCTTGTTACTACGCCAATCGGTATACCCTGCGGATATTGATTACTATAACCAGAGGTTTCAACCATTTGCCCGGGTTCAACCACAATTGTTTGCGGAATATGATTAAGAACAAGCTCATTATGGCCTGTAGCCTGCCAGCTTACAATTCCATAAGCCCGTGTGCCCTGAACACGGGCACTAACTCTGAAAAGAGAGTTTGAATAGGGCAATACCTGCGAGAAATTTCTGCTCGTAAGAATAACCTGCCCAATTAATCCGTCTGAATTTATAAGGGGCATTCCCATTTTAACTCCCTCATTACTTCCTGCATTTACTGTAAGGGAGTTACTGAAACCTGTTAAATCTTTTGCAACTATACGAACGGGTAAAACATCATGCTCAACCTCTTCACGTAAATTCAGAAGATCTCTCAATATTCTGTTCTCTTCTTCTACAGACCTGAGACGGCTTAATTCATCCTGAAGTACAACATTTTGCCGATGCAGGTAAGTATTGGTAGTAAGTGCCTGACGATAAATCCGGATATTGGAGAGCGGTTGCTCAAGATAACTTAGCAGTGTAATAGATGCTTTGCGGGCATTTTGCAAACCTCCGTCATGCCTGGCAACCATCAAGCTGATTGCAATAAGCAACAGCAGGGCGGTTATGATATAATCTTTTGCATCTTTTACACGTCGCATTAATTTATTGCGAATATTTTAGGAAACAACAGTTCTGTAATAATCGAGATCTTCTAAAATTGCACCTGTTCCTCTTACAACAGCAGTAAGCGGATCTTCAGCTATGTGAACCGGCAAGTCGGTAGTTTCCATAATTAACTTATCGAGGTTTTTCAAAAGAGCACCTCCACCGGTTAACATAATTCCACGATCAAGAATATCAGCGGAAAGCTCAGGTGGTGTTTGCTCTAATGATTTTGTAATGGATTCTACAATAGTATTCACAGACTCAGAGATCGCTTCCCGAACATCTTTTGAGGTAACCTGCCGGGTTCTTGGTACTCCATTTACCAAATCACGGCCTTTTGTGATCATTTCTAACTCTTCATCAAGTGGTGCCGCACTTCCAATTTCACATTTGATCTTTTCAGCAGTACGCTCACCAATCAACAGATTATGATTTCTGCGGAAATAGTTGATGATATCGTCGTTCAGTTCATCACCACCTAAACGTACTGATTGTGCATAAACAATACCCGAGAGGGCAATAACAGCAATTTCTGTAGTACCACCGCCAATATCCACAATCATGTTACCAACCGGCTCATGTACATCCAGCCCGATTCCGATTGCGGCTGCCATGGGTTCATCAACAAGATAGACCTCCTTGGCTCCGGCATGTTCAGCACTGTCTCGCACAGCCCGGCGCTCCACTTCAGTAATTCCGCTTGGAACACACACAACCATTTGCCGGGTAGATGAGTACCACTTTACCTTCACCTTTTTGATCATGCCGCGAATCATCTGCTCAGCTACTTCGAAATCAGCAATTACGCCATCACGCAGTGGACGCACTGTACGGATATTGCGGTGAGTTTTTTCGTGCATTAATTGTGCTTCGTGACCGGTAGCAACAGGGTCATTTTGAGTATTTAAAGCAACAATTGAAGGCTCATTCAGCACGATACCCTGATCCCTTGAATAGATAAGTGTGTTAGCTGTGCCAAGGTCAATTGCAATATCTGTATATAAAAAATCAAAGAGTCCTTTTTTTGTTTGATTCTTTGATGTGCTTTTCTTGGTTTGGGTATAGACGTCTGACATCGAATTTTTTTGATTTACAAATGGAGGTTTAACATATAAAAATACGAGATTGTATCTCTATTTGCGAACGATACTTTTGAAATTACCAATATGACTATTAATGCCTGAAATGGCGAATATCAGTAAATACCATAGCCAAATTCAGGCGATTTGCGGCATCAATTACTTCCTGATCCCGAACACTGCCACCTGGCTGGATAATTGAAGTGGCACCGGCTGCTGCTGCAGCTTCAACTCCATCGGCAAACGGGAAAAAAGCATCGGATGCAACAGCACTTCCTTTTAAAGAGATTCCTTCTTTTTCAGCTTTTCGAACTGCAATTTCAGAACTGTCAACCCTGCTGGTCTGACCGGTACCAACTCCGCAGGTCTGCCCGTTTTTCACATATACGATAGCATTCGACTTTATATGTTTCACAATTTTCCAGGCAAATAAAAGATCGGATAACTCCTCTTCAGTCGGCTTGCGTTCTGTAACAACTTTTATATCGTTTCGGTCCACTGTGACTGAATCCGGCTGTTGCACAAGTGCACCGCCAAAAATAGATCTGAACTTAAAACTGTTCTCAGTTAAAGGACGATCCAGCATTTTTACAAGCCGGCGGTTTTTCTTTTCCTTAAGTAACTGAACAGCAGATTCTTCAAAATCAGGGGCAATGATAATCTCAGTGAATATTTTATCAATCTCTTCAGCTGCTGATTTGGTAATGGCAGTGTTACTACACACAATCCCGCCAAACGGAGAAACAGTGTCGGTTGAAAAAGCTTTTTTGTAAGCTTCAATAACAGTATCAGCCGTCCCAACTCCGCAGGGAACGGTATGTTTGAATATTGCAACTGTTGGCTTTTCATTTTCAAAATCGCTGATTAATTCCAGTGCGGCATCAATATCGAGATAGTTATTGTAGCTTAGTTCTTTGCCATGGAAACAGTCAATCCACTGCTTCTGATTACCAAAGACCGCCGCCTTTTGATGAGGATTTTCACCATATCTCAAATCAGAAGACTTGGGTAATGCAACCGACAGTTGATCGGGAATTTTAAGTTCATCCAGCTCAGCAAAATAGTTGCTGATTGCAGCATCGTAAGCGGCTGTGTGTTCAAAAGCTTTACGTGCAAAGTTTTGTCTGACAGAAAATGGTAAACCTTCGTTTTTCTGTAATTCATCAATCAGAGTCTGATATTGACCGGGGTTACTTAAAACTGCGACATGAGCATAATTTTTAGCAGCCGCCCGGATCATTGTCGGTCCGCCGATATCGATATATTCGGTAGCTTCAGCCGGGGTTATATCCGGTTTGGCAATGGTTTCACTGAATGGATACAGGTTGGCAAC
>SLAU01000041.1 GCA_007126675.1 Balneolaceae bacterium | reverse complement strand
TTGGCTGAGTGCAATCATCCGCTGGTGATCATCACCAAAAATTACAGGGTTACCCGTGATATTGATCTCCTCTCAAAGCTTGCAAAAATCGGAGCTGCAAAAGTGGTGCTTTCAATCACATCACTCGATAAGACGATAACAGATACGATGGAGCCGAGAACATCGCGTCCGAAAAAACGACTGCAGGCAGTTAAGGAACTGACGGATGCGGGAATTCCGGTTCATGTGAATATTGCACCGTTGATACCGGGTTTAACGGATGATGAAATTGTACCCATTATGGAAGCTGTGGCTGAAGCAGGTGCGATTTCCGTTTCCTGCAATATTGTTCGATTGCCGTATGGAGTAAAGCATCTGTTTTTGAAATGGCTTGAAGACCATCACCCGAACAGAAAAGAAAAAGTTGTTAACCGGATTAAAAATATGAAAGACGGGAAACTGAACCGCTCCGAATTTGGTGAAAGATTTAGAGGTGAAGGACCATACGCCGAAAAAATTGAACAGCTGCTGCAAATTCACAGAAAACGCCTCGGACTGAATAAAACCCGGAAACCACTAAACATCTCTGAGTTCCGAAGGCCTGAGACTGAGCAGCTGAGGTTATTTTGAGGGGGTTGTGAGCTAACAGTGAAGTTTCGAAGAAGTCCCCCTTCGAAGGGGGAAAAGTCACGCCCGCGGCGTGACTTGGGGGATGACTCTCTGAGTTTTAAATGGGCACTTATCTTTATTATTAAGCTTAAAATCCAAACCGTGTTTTACTCAAGACCTTATTTTTGGAAAAGTATTTCCTGTGAAAAAGGTGGTCACTCATTTTTATTTTTTTGATTGTTCAGTGTGGAATACCCTCATTGAATTTTTTTGTTAAATAGGAGTTTTTTAATCTTATTGACGCTCATCAGGGTCATCCCCCTCGGGCAGCCGTCGGTTTTACTCCGGCTGCCTTGCCCCCTTCGAAGGGGGACTTTAATTCGTCCTTTCAAATATCAAACTTCGAATTCTGTTTTTAATAAAGAAAACCACTCACCGGATCACAAAAAAGAAGGATTGAAATTTCCTTATCTTCTGTTGTTCAATTAAAGACAAAATTTCTAACTAAAATTTACTCACAACATGGCCGCAGTAGAATCAACAATGCTGGAACTTGGAACCGAAGCACCTGACTTTTCACTTCAGGATGTGACCACCGGCAATATTTACACACCAAGAAATTTCAAGGATAGCAAAGCATTTCTCGTAATGTTCATTTGTAACCATTGTCCGTATGTAAAACTGATCAAGGAGTCTTTGGTAGAATATGCAAATGATTATATGCCTAAGGGAGTGGGTATCGTTGCCATCAGTTCAAATGATGTTGAGAATTATCCGGATGACAGCCCCGCCAAAATGAGAGAAGATGCTGAAAAGTTCGGTTATCCATTCCCTTATGTGTATGATAAAAAACAAGAGGCTGCAAAAGCTTACAAAGCCGCCTGCACTCCCGATTTCTTCCTTTTTGACGGAGACCTGAAGCTTGTTTATCGCGGACAATTTGATGATGCAAGGCCTAAAAATGATATTGAGCCAACCGGTAAAGATCTGCGCGAGGCAACAGACAAAGTACTGGCTGGCGAGCCGGTGCCGGAAGATCAAAAACCGAGCATTGGATGCAATATCAAGTGGATTAAGGGAAACGAGCCTGATTACTTCGGATAACGGATGAGCAAATTGAATGTAGCAGACTTGCGGAGAAACTATACCAAAGGCGGATTGCTTGAAGAAGACATGCCGGATAATCCGGTAAGGTTGTTTGAAAGCTGGGTAAAGCAGGCGGTTGATTCGGAGGCACTTGAACCAAATGCTATGACACTTGCCACAGTTAAACCTCTCGGTCAGCCGAATGTGCGAAATGTACTATTAAAAGGGATCAACGAAGAGTCCATTCAGTTTTTCACAAACTACGCAAGTACCAAGGCAATGGAGCTTGACTCAAACCCATCCGTATCGGTTGCATTTTGGTGGCCTGAGCTTGAGAGGCAGGTCCGGATTTTTGGAGTTGCAGAAAAGTTAAGCGATGACCAAAATGAGGAGTATTTCAAGTCTCGGCCCCGTAATAGTCAAATTGGTGCATGGGCTTCCGATCAAAGCAGTCCGATTGAAAACCGGGTAGAGCTTGAAAAGAAATTCCGGGAGATAGAGACAAAATTTGAAGGCAAAGAAATACCCAAACCGGATGATTGGGGAGGGTATGCGATCCAAATTGAAGAGATTGAATTTTGGCAGGGAAGGCCCGGAAGATTGCACGACCGGATTCATTGCAATAAAATAAACGGGCAATGGAAAATTCAGAGATTACAGCCCTGATCAATGAGCGGCAAGCAAAAGTTAAAAAGGTTCAGGGATAATACCCGCCTCAAAAATGTGACGGAGTATACCGAATCAGAAACCGCTTCGGAGCTGAGAGGGAATTGGGGCAGTAAAATTTTTAAAAATGATAACCCGATTGTACTTGAGCTGGCATGCGGGAAAGGAGAGTATTCCGTAAACCTTGCAAAACAGTTTCCCGGAAAAAATTTTATCGGGGTTGATATAAAAGGTGCCCGGATTTGGGTAGGAGCAAAGCAGGCGGAAAATGCGGGGTTGGCCAATGTACATTTCCTGAGAGCATATATTGATCACCTGGACAGATTTTTTGCCACTTCTGAAATCTCAGAAATCTGGATCACTTTCCCTGATCCCTATCACAGTAAATCCAGAAAACGGCTCACATCACCAAAGTTCTTAAATCTTTACCGTAAAATAGCAGGCAATGATTGTGTGGTTCACCTGAAAACGGATTCGGGCCTGCTCTGGCAATTTACCCGGGAAACAATCCAGGCTGAGAAATTAAATGTTTTGGATATTTGTGAGGACGTATATGCTGAAAGGGCGGATGATCCGATGCTCGCAATCCAAACCTATTTCGAAAAAATGCACCTGGCTGATGGGAAGAGAATCAGGTATATCGCTTTTAGTTTGAATTCTTAATTGGATTGTGTGCGAGATGATATTGTAAAGTTCTGAAAGTCCCCCTTCGAAGGGGGAAGTGCAAGAGCGTTTAGCGATTGCACTGGGGGATGATCCTCCGTCCATTGAATTGACGTAAATTTTCTTCTGCCGTCTCCGCATTCAAACCATTTTATCAAATTTGCCTCTTATTAAATAATGTGTAACTAGCGGTGATAGCTTTCAATCTTTTATAAATTCAAAAAACGAATTTGCTTAAAAACAGAAGATTAAAACTAAATCAACGCTCATCACGGTCATCCCCCAGGCTGCCGTCGATTTCACTCCGGCTGCCATCCCCCTTCGAAGGGGGACTACTTTACATCGCCCTATTTAGACTGCTTCATGCACTATACAATAATACCTGGCTCAATCTTATCTTTATTAATCGCACAGTCATGAAATAAAGCCTGCGGCTATTGACATTCTGAACTTTTTTGATAAATTGTACTATCTACTTAACACTGTTAACCTATCTTTAAATGTCATTGCGTAAAGAAATATTGGAAGTTAGCCGCTCGATGCTGATTGAGAAAGGGTTCGGCAAAATGTCGATGCGGAAAATTGCTGCCGCTGCAAATGTATCGGCAACCAGTATATATCTTCATTTCAAAAATAAAGATGAACTACTGCTGGCATTAATGGAAGATAGTATCGCGCAGCTTGCCGAAGCATTATCTAACAGTATTAATGGAAACGGCGATGCACTCTATAAACTGGAAACTCTGGCAGATACTTTTCTGAGATTTGCACTGGAAAGACCGCAGGAGTATGAGATCATTTATATGGTTCGTCCGGAAGAGATGCCAAAATTTCCGAAAGATAAGTTTCAGCATATACGAAAAGTATATGAAATGCTGGCTGATATTATTGAAGAGGGCCGGCAGCAGGGTCAGCTCGATGTGGATGACCCGCTTGTAAGTGCATATACACTTTGGGCACAGCTTCACGGGATTGTATCTGTCATTTTATCCAGAAGGCTGGATACCCGTATTGCAAGGGATAAATTTATTGAGCAGGCCAAAGATCAAATCATACAAGGATTTATAACTCAAAAAACTCCGGTTTAACGGATTAATATTATGGAATCACTACTTCAACAACTCACATTTTTTTCTGAACTGCCCGCATGGGTATCATGGGGCAGCGTAATTGCGGTGTTACTGATTTTAGGATACACAGGAGCTCCTTTATGGCTTTGGGCAATTGCCGGTTTTGCAGCACTGGCCGGATTCGGAGCTCCGGTCTGGCTGATCGCCACCTACACAGTGCTGGTTTTAATTTTCAATATCAAACCTGTTCGGCGCGGTTTGATATCAGCTCCGATCATGAAAATACTGGAAGCACTGAAAATTCTGCCGGCTATCTCCGAAACTGAGCAGACTGCCATCGATGCCGGCACGGTATGGATGGAAGGCGAGCTGTTTTCGGGCAAGCCAGACTTCAAAAAAATGATGAATGAAGATTACCCGGAGTTAACCAAAGAGGAGCAGGAATTTTTGGATGGCCCGGTTGAGGAGCTTTGTGCCATGGTATCTGACTGGAAAATATTCCAGCGGCGCGATTTTAATGAAAAAACCTGGAAATTCCTGCGTGATAAAAGATTTTTCGGCCTCATCATTCCAAAGGAATATGGCGGTTACGGATTTTCGGCGAATGCACACAGCCAGATTGTAGCGAAACTTGCATCCCGCTGCGGACCACTGGCAACTACCGTGATGGTTCCAAACTCATTGGGACCCGCAGAATTATTAATGCACTACGGAACCGAGGAACAGAAAAACCATTATCTGCCCCGCCTTGCCACCGGTGACGAAATGCCGTGTTTTGCACTCACTGAACCCAATGCCGGATCGGATGCCGGCTCCATGCAAAGCACGGGTGAAGTTTTCAAAGATAAGGATGGCAATTTGAAGCTAAAGCTGAACTGGGATAAGCGATATATCACCCTTGCTTCGATTTCTACTGTAATTGGCCTGGCATTTAAACTATCCGATCCTGATAACCTGCTGGGCAAAGGTACGGACCTTGGAATTACCTGTGCATTGGTTCCCTCTGATACACCCGGCGTAGAACTTGGAAAACGTCACGACCCGCTTGGGGTGCCATTTCATAACTGCCCCACACGCGGCAAAGATGTAATAGTGCCGGTTGATGCAATTATCGGTGGTGTTGACGGAGCCGGAAACGGCTGGCGAATGCTGATGGAATCACTGGCGGTGGGACGCGGAATTTCTTTGCCGGCGCAGTCGATTGGAGGTACCAGGATGGCTACCCGTGCAATCGGAGCTTACGCAGCTATACGTAAACAGTTTGGCCTGAACATCGGTAAGTTTGAAGGTATTGAAGAACCGATGGCCAGAATTGGAGGGTACACTTACCTGATGGACGCTGCCCGCGGCTACATTTGCGGTGCTCTTGATAAAGGAGCAAAACCTGCCGTGGTTACCGCGATAGCAAAATATAACTTCACAGAGCTTGGCCGCGAGGTTGCAAACGATGCGATGGATATTTCAGGCGGTGCGGGAATATCCCGGGGACCGCGAAATCTTTTTGCACACGGTTATATATCCATTCCTATTGCCATTACGGTTGAAGGTGCAAATATCCTTACCAGAACACTGATGATATTTGGGCAGGGCGCTATCCGAAGCCACCCGTATGCGCTTAAAGAGATCAACGCACTGATGGATAAAGATGCGAAAGCGTTTGATGATGCATTCTGGAAGCATATCGGCCATGTAGGGCAAAATGAAATCAGGGCATTTTTGCTCAGTATAACACGCGGCAGGCTGGCGGGCTCTCCGGTAAGCGGACCGTCTGCAAAATATTTCAGAAAGCTGGCATGGGCATCTGCATCATTCGCTTTTATGGCAGATATCGCGCTTGGATCATACGGCGGTGCGCTGAAGATGAAAGAGAAACTGGCCGGACGCTATGCGGATATTTTAAGCTGGATGCTTCTTGCTACCGCAACTCTGAAGCGTTTTGAGGCGGAAGGCAGAAGGGAGGAGGATCGTCCGTTCTTCGAGTGGTCGATGGAGCATGCTTTTTACAGAATCCAAACCGCTTTTGATGAGATCTATTCTGAGATCGAAGTGCCCGGAGTAAGCTGGATATTCCGCGGGCCGGTCGGTTTGTGGTCACGCATTAACCGGATCGGAAAAAAACCTTCCGATAAGCTGGGCCATAAAGTTGCGCAGGCAATGCAGCAGCCCGGCGAGCAGCGCGACAGGCTCACAAAAGGAATATTTATCACTAAATCCCGTGAGGAAGCGCTCGGCAAATATGAGTATGCACTTGATATGATCACAGAATCATTCCCGGTCTACAAGAAGCTGTATAAAGCTACCAAGGCAAAGGAAATCAAAAAGAATCATGTCTTGCAGCAGCTGGATGAAGCCCTTGAAAAAGGTGTGATTACAAAAGATGAAGCCGAAGTAGTGCGTAAGACCGAAGAAGCAAGGTTCGACGCAATTCTGGTGGATGAGTTCACACTTGAGGAGTATGACCGAAGTGCGGTAGATCCCGATCAGGCAATACCAAAAGGCCTGAAAAAAGAAAAAGGGAAAGAGATGGCTGTTTGATTTTTGGTGATTGATTTGTCAAAAGTCGGGTCTGTCGAAAAAGGGCGGACAAAAAATTATTAAAGTTATTTCAGTCATGCCGGACTCTGATCCGGCATCTCCAGATCTTATCAAAGCTTGGAGATCCCGCATCAAGTGCGGGATGACGCCCTTTTT
>SLAU01000268.1 GCA_007126675.1 Balneolaceae bacterium | reverse complement strand
CTAACATAAACAAACCCCATACCTCTGCATGAGTAAAAAACTCAGATTGCCACCGGAGCTTGAACACTCGCCGCTAAGTGGTGAGGACATGGCTCCTCTTGCCCATGAAGACCGCACCTGGTCGATGTGGGATATGACTGCAATTTGGATCGGTATGGCGGTGTGTATTCCCACTTATCTTCTTGCCTCAAATATGATACGCTCAGGGTTAAGCTGGGAGGCTTCCCTGCTGATCATTGCACTGGCCAACCTGGTGATTACCATTCCCATGGTATTGAGTGGACACGCCGGTGTGAAATATGGAATTCCATTTCCTGTATTTGGCCGGTCAAGTTTTGGCACACACGGTGTTCATATCGCAGCGCTTGTACGGGGAATTATAGCCTGCGGGTGGTTTGGCATACAGACCTGGATCGGCGGACTTGCCCTTTATTCCATCTGGAATGTAATTACCGGGCAAACCGGTACCGTCGGCCTCGATGTTGGTAAGTTTATCGGGTTTGGAGTTTTTTGGGTAATGAATATCTATTTCATCTGGCGCGGTACCGAATCGATAAAATGGCTCGAAAATTATTCCGCACCGATTCTGCTGCTGATTGGTTTGGTGCTTATAGGCTGGGGTTACAATAATGCCGGAAGTTTTTCCGGAGTGCTTGAACAGGGACGGCAGCTTCAGATGAACACGGCTACATTACAAGCTCCGGAAACTAACTCTGATGATTACACTCTTTCAATCAGCCTTGTAACAGACATCGAAGGTAACCCAAAGGCCTCGGAAATGAACATCTGGATTCCAACCGAAGATGGAATCGAAGAACTTGGATGGATGGATGTTACTTCGGAATCATTTAGCGTTGATATTCCCTATTCAGAGCTATACAGTACGGGCATTGAACCTGTCCTGGTTCAGTTTCGTGTTGAAGAAGCTCTTTCGAGCATGTTATCGGTTCTCCCCGAAATATTTAATGACGAACAACCGTCTGTCTATATGTACCTGATTTGGTTTACCGCCATGGTAGGATTCTGGGCCACAATGGCAATCAGTATTGCTGATATTACACGCCTCTCAAAAAATCAATCTGATCAGATTAAAGGCCAGTTTCTCGGCCTGCCAACAACAATGACCTTTTTCTCATTTGTAGCAATTTTTGTTACAAGTGCCGCTGTTGTTTCATTTAAAGATATTCTTATAGTTGAAGATACTCCGTGGGATCCTGTATCCCTCGTAGCCCGGTTTCAGGATCCTGTTGTAGTGGTGTTTGCTCAAATCGCATTAATCATTGCCACACTCAGTACCAATATTGCAGCAAATGTGATTGCACCGGCAAATGCCATCTCAAATATCCTGCCACAAAAAATCAACTTCCGGGTTGGCGGAGTCATTGCGGGTATTATTGCAATAGCCACCTGTCCTTGGTGGCTGATGGATGATCTGTCATCAATCCTCGTATTTGTCAGCGGATTGCTGGGGCCGGTACTGGGTATACTTTTGTGTGATTATTTTCTCATTCGAAAAAAGGAACTTGCTCTTTTCGATCTTTACAAACCCAATGGAATGTATGCATTTGGAGGATCCGGTTTTAACAAAGCTGCAATGTACGCGCTTGCTGCAGGTGTACTTGTTGCATTAGTAGGTTTTTGGATTCCATCGCTGAGTTTTCTATATAGTTTATCCTGGTTTACAGGATTTGGAGTGGCGTTTGTGTTGTATTATTACCTGATGGATGATGCGCCAATCAGGCCAACAGAAGTAACCGATAATAAAACTGCTTAAAAACTAATCAATAAAACCATGTCAGTACTGATCAAAAACGGAAGAATCGTAACTGCAGCCGAAGATTATATTGCTGATCTCTACATAGAGGATGATAAAATAGCCGCGATTGGGGCAAACCTGCCGCAAAAAGCAGATAAGGAAGTTGATGCCACCGGCAAGCTTGTTTTCCCCGGAGGAATTGATCCGCACGTTCACCTTGATATGCCGTTTATGGGCACGTTTTCGAGCGATGATTATGAAACCGGAACACGGGCAGCCCTTTTTGGCGGTACTACTACAGTGATCGATTTTATTCTGCAAACACAGGGCGACTCCCTGCGTAATGCTCTGAAAACCTGGCAGAAAAAATCGGAAGGGAAGGCAATTGGCGATTACTCTTATCACATGGCAGTAACCGATTTTAATGATGATGTGGCCAAAGAAGTTGTGGAGTTTATTGAGGAAGAAGGCATCACATCGTTCAAAACTTTTATGGCATACAAAGGTGCATTGATGATTGATGACGGCCAGATGGTGCAGCTGATGAAAGTGCTGAAAAAGCATGGCGGGTTGATTACCGTACACGCTACAAACGGTGATGTGATCGACTCGCTGATTGCCAAACACCGAGCCGAAGGTAAACTATCGCCTTTGTATCACTACCTGTCCCAGCCCGAAGTGACCGAAGCAGAAGCCAGCGCACGGTTTACCGATATGCTTCACTATACCGGCTGTCCCGGATATATTGTACACCTTACCTGCGAGGGTGCCCTGAATGCAGTACGCCGTGCCGGCCTCCGAAATCAGAAAGTGTTTGTGGAAACATGTCCGCAGTACTTGCTTGTTGATGCCTCCGTATATGAAGAAGATTTTGAAGGTGCAAAGTGGGTAATGAGCCCGCCGACCCGCGAGAAAAAAGACCAGAAAGCCCTGTGGGCCGGACTTCAGCAAAACCTGGTAAATGTGGTGGGAACCGACCATTGCCCGTTTACCTGGGAACAGAAACTGATGGGCAAAGATGATTTTTCAAAAATTCCGAACGGCCATCCTGCCATAGAGCACAGAATGGAGTTGTTATATTCAGAAGGTGTTAAGAAGGGACGAATCTCACTTAGTAAATTTGTTGAAGTAACCGCCACAAACCCTGCAAAAATATTCGGTATGTATCCGAAAAAAGGAACCATCGCCATTGGTTCAGATGCGGATGTTGTGGTATTTGATCCGGACAAAAAACACACTATTTCGAAAGATACACACCATATGAACGTTGACTACTCGAGTTATGAAGGATGGAAAGTAACCGGAAAAACCGAAACTGTATTTCTGCGCGGGCAAACCGCTATCGAGAATGGCGAGTGCCATCTTGAACCCGGAAGCGGACAATTTGTGAAGCGCGGTAAAACATCATATATCATTTAGAACGCGGATTAAGCGGATATTGCAGATGATCGCGGATAACTCATTTATACCGGGGATGATCAGCACAATCGGCGTTCCTCAGCGTTCCATAATTATTAACTAAAAATGTATTTTCATGCCAAGAAAAGTAAAGTCAGGCCTTATACAGATGAGCCTTCCGATGACGGAAGGTGAAGGATCAATCGAAGAAATAATGAAGGCGATGACGGAGAAACATATTCCGTATATCGAGGAAGCGGGGAAGAAAGGAGTACAAATTCTTTGCCTGCAGGAAATTTTTAACACTCCCTATTTTTGTCCGGGGCAGGATAAGAAATGGTATGCATCAGCCGAGCCGGTGCCCGGACCTACCGTGGAAATGATGCAGGAGTACGCTAAAAAATACCAGATGGTAATGATCGTGCCGATTTACGAGAAAGAGCAGGCAGGTGTATTCTATAATACGGCTGCCGTGATTGATGCCGATGGCGAGTATCTGGGTAAATACCGGAAAATGCATATCCCTCATACCACCGGATTTTGGGAGAAATTCTTCTTTAAGCCGGGCAATCTCGGTTATCCTGTTTTTCAAACCAAATATGCTAAAGTCGGAGTTTACATCTGCTACGACCGTCATTTCCCCGACGGAGCACGAATTCTCGGGCTGAATGGAGCTGAGATTGTGTATAATCCTTCAGCAACTGTAGCCGGACTCTCTCAGTATCTCTGGAAACTGGAGCAACCTGCCCATGCAGCTGCAAACGGATATTTTATGGGTTGCATAAACCGCGTAGGCGAAGAGAAACCATGGGATCTGGGCCGTTTTTACGGTACATCATATTTCGTGGACCCAAAAGGTCAGGTGTTTGCCGAAGCTTCTGAAGATGAAGACGAGCTGCTAATCGCCGAATTTGATCTGGACATGATAGATGAAGTTCGGTCCACATGGCAATTTTATCGTGATCGGCGGCCGGAAACTTACGATAAACTCACAGAACTATAGAACACGGATTTAGCTGATTATTCGGATGATCACGGATAATTTTTATCGGTGATCATCCGCTTGATCCGTGTTCTTCAGTGTTCCATCATACACAGAAATAAATTACTTATGGCAGATTATAAACGACCCAAAACCAACGAAGAGTTTCACGAGAATTTTGCGCAGAAGAAGCCGCTGATGAATAAGACGGAAGCGTTTTATGAAAGTTCACGCTGTCTGTTTTGTTATGATGCGCCCTGTGTAACCGCATGTCCTACGGAGATTGATATCCCGTTGTTCATCAGGCAGATCCACACGGGGAATGTTGAAGGAGCGGCAAAAACAATCTTCGATCAAAACTGGTTTGGGAACGCTTGTGGAAAAATATGTCCTACCGGAGTTTTATGCGAAGGTGCCTGCGTATACAATCACCAGGGAGTAAAACCTATCGAAATCGGGCGGCTCCAAAACTACGCCACCGATAAGGTGATTAAAAATGGCAAACAACTATATAAACCGGGACCGGACAATGGCCGGAAAGTTGCCATTATCGGTGCAGGCCCATCGGGCATCTCCTGTGCTTGTGAACTCAGAACAATGGGCTATACTGTAGATATTTTTGAAGCAAAAGAAAAACCCTCCGGGCTTACAATCTACGGAACTGCTCCCTATAAAATCACTAATCAGGAAGTATTGGATGAAATAGATTACTTACAGGATCAACTCAAATTTAACATCCACTACAACAAACCCATTACTAAAAAAGATCAACTGAAAGAACTCGAAGAAAAATATGACGCCATATTTCTAGGGGTGGGAATCGGCCCAACTGCGCGACTCAACATTCCGGGAATCGATAAAAAGGGTGTGGTTGGTGCAGTAGAGTTTATTGAAGAACTGCGTATGATACAGCACAAAGTTCATGTTCCAGATCGTGTTATTGTTATTGGCGGCGGAAATACCGCGATGGATGCTGCTTCCGAAACATCACGTATGGGTGCTAAAGATGTAATACTGGCTTACAGGCGTTCGCGTGATGAAATGGGCGGATATGATTTTGAATATGAAATGGCGCGAAGCTCCGGGGCAAGAGGCATGTTCAATGTGCAGCCAATTGAAATTACAGGGAATGGAGAAGCCACAGGTGTCAAATTTATCA
This sequence comes from Balneolaceae bacterium, assembly GCA_007126675.1. Taxonomy (GTDB): domain Bacteria; phylum Bacteroidota; class Rhodothermia; order Balneolales; family Balneolaceae; genus SLAU01. Next base: position 1,475 of record SLAU01000268.1, on the reverse strand, counting down.
GAACTGAAAACAGAAACGGAAAGCTGGAATATATTGAAGGAAGTCAGTTTGTTATTGAATGTGATCTGGTGATAAAAGCAACAGGTCAGGCCAAACTTGGCGGACTTTTTGAGATGATTGACGGCCTGGAAGTGGATGAAATGACACGCATTGTGGTAGACGAGGAAACATTCCAAACTAAAAATCCAAAATACTTTGCCGGCGGAGATGCGGTTAACGGCGGCGCTGAAGTAGTAGATGGCGCGCATGATGGTAAGGCGGCAGCACGTGGAATTGAGCAGTGGTTAAATGCTTAGACGGGACGGGTTACGGGTTACGAGTTGCGGGTTGTTATACACTTAACCCGCAACTCGTAACCCGTAACATTCGCCGATTAAAACTATTTTTTTAAAAGAAAAACACCCTTGAATTATGGCAGATTTATCGATCAACTTTGCAGGAATTAAAGCTCCTAACCCTTTTTGGCTGGCTTCGGCTCCGCCAACTAATTCGGGCTACCAGGTAATGAAAGCGTTTGATGCCGGATGGGGCGGCGCTGTTTGGAAAACACTGGGCGTTCCGGTTGTAAACACTTCCAGTCGGTACGGCTCTATTGATTATCGTGACACCCGAATGGCGGGTTTTAATAATATTGAGCTGATTACCGACCGTCCGCTCGCCGACAACCTGCGCGAAATTGAAGAAGTGAAAAAGTACTTTCCGGATCATGCAGTAATTGCTTCGCTTATGGTGGAGAGCAAGGAACAGTGGCATCAGATCATCAAAGATTGTGAAAACGCCGGGGCTGACGGACTGGAGCTGAACTTTGGTTGCCCGCACGGTATGTGTGAACGCGGTATGGGTTCGGCAGTAGGTCAGGAACCAAACGTGCTTAAAACCATTGTTGAGTGGGTAATGGAAGCAGCAACTGTACCGGTTATCACAAAATTATCTCCGAATATTACTCATATCATTGATCCGGGGCGCGCTTCTGTAGAGGGCGGAACCGATGCGATTTCTTTGGTGAACACATTCAAAAGCATTGTGGGTATCAATCTTGACAACTATGCTCCCTATCCTGAAGTGGATGGGGAGGGGACCAACGGCGGTTATTGCGGCCCTGCCGTAAAACCGATTGCACTGAATATGGTTAAAGACCTGGCTCAGGATCCTATCACAAAAGATACACCAATCAGCGGTATCGGTGGCATTGAAAACTGGAGAGATGTAGTGGAGTATATCCTGTTGGGCTGCGGTTCAGTACAAGTTTGCACTGCCGTTATGCATTACGGGTTCGGCATTGTACGGGAGATAGAAGCCGGGCTGCGGCAGTTCATGGACGATAAAGGTTATGAAACGATTTATGACTTTAAAGGTAAAGCACTGCCAAATGTAAAAGAATGGAAGGACCTGAACCTGAAGCACAAAGTTATTGCCGAAATTGACGAGGAAAAATGTATTGGGTGTGAGCTTTGCTATATCGCCTGCGAAGATGG